>JASFMT010000421.1:0-4082 GCA_050117455.1 Gammaproteobacteria bacterium
CAACCGAACCGTCGACCCTCACAATCATACCTGGATCAATCGTATCCGAGACAGAATTACCTGGTGCAGTGGATCCATTGTCACCATTCACGCTGGCATTCGAGGCATCAAAAGATGTACTGCCAACCGTTACTGATGAAGCATCAACAGAAGACACAACACCCACGGTACGACTACCGGAATTACCATCACCCGAGCCGGAACCACCACAAGCCACCAACCCGACAGTCGGCAATAGCACCATTAATGGCAAAATTAAATTTGTTTGTTTCATATCATTAAATCCCCTTGCTGGAAATTAGTTAATTGATAAAGCTTCCAATTTGTCCAGCTTGGTCGCAACTAAGGTAAAAGTTGTTATAGTTGCCCTCAAATTCGACCTCACTGTGATTACCATCGTGTTTGCTGGCAATCATCAAGTCACAGTTGAATCCAAGTTTTAAACTGTGACTTGTTACTGCTTGTTTATTCACCTTCCATCCACGAAGGCAGATTTTCTCCCGGATTCTTTTACGATTTTGATCGTCGCTAATCGCTTAGTGATATTCTTTCGATACTGGTAGCCACATTGCCAAGTTGAGGATCGACATAGTATTTTGCGTCGATATCCATTCCTTGCGTTATATCGCTAAAGCTGAAATAGCGGTTGGTCTCATCAACCTCGTCTTTGTAACTGGTATATTGGTTAACAATCACCGTCAACACGCTTTGGTCACTGGCGGTAAGCTGCAAAGAGTTATCGCCAGCATTGGTAACGGTGCCTTCGAATTCCATATCGGACTCTTCACGCAGAGAAATTTCGTCAGCCACAATCGACCCATCAGCCTGTACCATTCCCTCCACTTCCAGCTTCATGTCCACAGCAATATCCGCCGGAGCTCCGCTTTCAAAATCGGTATAGGCGTTATAGGTTATAAGACGGCCATTCAGCAGAAACTGGCCAGCGTCAGGATTCGATACATCAATAACACCGGTGACTACCCCTTCAATTTCCAGCTCAGTGCCTTCAGGTTCGCTATTTACTGATTGTCTCTCTATTTCTGTCGCGGTTACGGGGTTTCCGAACATATAGTTGGCACCCTCAATCGATACATATAAATTCGTTTCATTGAACAATTGTTCTCGGGACAATCCTTTAAATTGCGTATCAGCCTGGTACGTGATATCCATGTCCCCGATCAAGAAAGAACCACTGGTTTCAGTACCGTTTACGTTAGTAACGATGCCATTTAATTTAACTTCTGAGGCAGTTCCACCCGCGCCAATAGCTTTAATGTAAGTTGCATAGATGTCGCCTTGACCGTCGGAAAATCCGCTGACGCTTACCACGGTATCTTCGGTCACAAGGTCATCAATAACTGTGATCCCACCAACTTCGGATTTAAAATGTGTATCGTTGGAATACTTCACGGTCTGATGCATGACATTCAGGGTTTTCGCGCCAAAATCAACACCCAATACAACACCTTTCACTTCCGTTTTGGTAGTAACTTCGTTGGCGGTACCCGTGGTGCCGTTGGTATTAACCGAGCCTTTGACCGTAACTACCATACCAACGGCCAGGTTTGTCTCATCATCATCAATACCATCAATGGTTACCGTTGCCTGATCAGTATTAAATTTGGTGCCATTGACATAGATACTGCCAAAGCCATTGATCTCACCTACCGTGGTTTGATTTTGTTGCAAACCGGTACCGGATTCACCGCCACTGCTACACGCGGCCAAAAGCACCAGGGCTGCGATACCTGTTATGTAAAATCTCTGGTAATGCCGTTTAAACCAGGGGTTCATTGCTGATTCTCCTCGGAAACTTCCTCTTCAAAATAATACATACCGATACCTGCTGCCTTGCGTCCGGTTCCTTCTACCTTCGGATTGATGTCACGGTCATGTTCCGCCATCCATTGGTCGAGAAACTCCAGCAGCTGTTGACCCCTGTCTGCCAATACGGCCTGTAATTTTGGTAATGCCTCTTCTGGTAAATTGTCATAAAACACTTTGCGTTGGAAAAAAGGTTTGTCATTAACGCCGTGTATATTCTCGTCCATGGTCGTGATCAGGCCCGCCACATCACGGCCCAGCAATGCCATTTTCTCCGCTTCCCCGTGCCTGGGTATGTAAGCTCGGGCCAGCAAACGAATCCTACCGTCGCTGGTTCTTTCCACCACGCCCACTTGCAGTAGCTCATCGAGAATAGCGCGCGGCGGTACGTCGCCACTGTGCGCTTTGACCAGAGAGCTAAACGAGGGATCGCCGTTTTCGAAAGGCAAGTCGGCGGTTTGACCGTTATTATCCGAATATATTTCATCGTGGACCCAGCCATAGACAACGCGGGCCGCGCGATTGTAACGGGCAGTTATATCCCGGTCGGGCTGATCTTCGATATCCATCACTCGCTTGATTTCCTTACGCGACAATCCGGTGATGGTCGAGGCGCGGGAAATCGTGGGTTTTTTACCGGGAACTTCGAATTCTTTCATCGCAACATCAACGTAAGCGCGCTTGGCGATATCGGTAAATGCGCCATAGGGTACGCCGTTCCGCAGCAGTGCACGGCACAACGGTCGCAGTAACTTGAATACCGCGGCATAAAGCGCATCTTGTGATTTGGTTGTACTCATTTTTAATAACTTTTGGGAATTATTTCCCAAACTGTATTTTGGGATTATACGCCCAAATTTCTTCACGTCAACGGCTGCGAAGAGAGATTTGCGGGAAAAATGCTTAAGAGACGCTTAAGACAATGAGGAAGCGAGGAAAAATAGGGTTAATAATCTGCCTTGTCGCGGCAGCATCTCGACTGCCACTCACTAAAAGACAGCAAAATCAGAGGGAAATTCCGGCTAGAACGCCAGCCGCTCGAGGATACGAAAACCCGCCAGGTAAGTTCCGATAGCAGATCCCAGGGTACTGAACAAAAACACCAGCAGAATCCGCGTGACGCCGTTGCTCCACCAGCCGCGAATATGGGTAGTATCGCGGCGCAGGCGGGTGAAGTCCTCCACCCTGGGTTTGCGCACACCGGTTTCAATGGCCGCGGTAACCATGCCCGCGCCCACCGTGGGATTCAGCGAGGTCAGGGGTGCCGCCAGAAACGCACCCACAATGGTGATGGGATGAGCCAGCGCGAGCAGCGCTCCCAGCGCCGCCAGGCCACCATTAATCAACACCCAGTCAGCCACCAGTTGCCAACCCAGGTCGGAACTGCGGGAAAAGCCCAAACCAAAGCCAATCAGAATCAGCGCGACAATAGCCCACGGAATGAGCTTGGGCCACTTACTGGTGGGCGGGATATAGTTGAAATGATTGATCACTTCCACCGGGTCGGGATCATTGGAGCGCCGGCCCTGCAATGCGGTGACCTCCTCCGTGTCCTGTGCCGCTGGCTCCAAATCAGTCTGTGGTGCAGGATGTTCACGCATCCGGCCTTCATTGTCATACAGGTTGTCCTGCAAAATCGAACGATCCCAGTGCTGCAGATAACGGGCGATCCCTTTCAGGTGCCCGGCGCCAATCACCACCAGCATATTGCGATGCTTGCCTTTGCGCACTTCCTGCTTGATGCGCGCCGCCATGAACTTGTCCCGTTCATCCACCAGGGGTGTATAGAGTTCCTTGGCTTCTTCGGCAAATTGTGAAAACGTTGATTCGAGAATATCGCCCTCTTTTAATCGTTCGATCTCATCTTCCGTCACTTCGTGCCGCGACACAACGCTGACCATTAACCCGGCCACCAGGTTCATGCGCTGCCAGAAACCGACCCGGCGATAAACCCGTTTTAGTGTTGTGCCGATTTCACGATCGATTAACAATACCGGCATTTTCAGACTCTCGCCAAACTCAATGGCAGTACGCATTTCGGCACCGGGTTTAATATCCAGTTTTTCGGCCATGCGTTGCTGAAACGCCCCCAGCGCCAGACTTGCCGCCACCATGGTGGCCTTTCCTTCGCGGACAACCTGAAACAAGTCCATTTTCGCCAGCGCGTCGGGATCGATAATAGAACGATGACGGCTGTAACAAAGTTCGATGGCCACGCAATCATAGTCACCGGACTGTAGCATTTCACGCACCTTGTC
>JASFMT010000422.1:0-4079 GCA_050117455.1 Gammaproteobacteria bacterium
TGCCTCCCACCGCCGTAGCCGCCGCTGACATTACCGAAGGTTACGCGCCGCTCAGCATCAGTTTTGACGGCAGTCAAAGTAACGATCCTGAAGGCGCAACACTGGCCTACAACTGGGTATTTGGTGACGGCGAATCCAGTTCGGAAATTTCACCGGTACATGTGTTTACGATGCCGGGTAACTATAGTGTCACGTTGACCGTAGCCGACCCTTTTGGCAATACCGATCAAGCCATCATGCAAATCAACGTATTATCGGTTAATCAATCTCCGGTAATCAATGATCTCACGGTAAACCCGCAGGCGGGCGCAGCGCCGCTGCAGGTGGAATTATCGATCAGCGCCATGGATCCTGACAACGACCCACTTACCACCAACTGGGACATGGGTGACGGGACTATGATTCAGGACACAACAAATGTTGTCCACATTTACAACTCAGCTGGAACTTATACCGGTAGCGTAACCGTTGACGATGGACAATCCAGCGTCAGCGAATCCTTTGTTATTAACGTCGGCAGTGGTTTTGACATAAAGAAAACCTACATGGATATTTACCTTCATGAAGAAAAGCCTTATCGCAGCAAGTTTAAACTACGGTCCCATTTTGAACTTGATACGCTACCGTCACTTGATGACAGGGTAACGTTGATGGTGGGTAAACAGGAAATGTTAAATCTTTCCCTGGGACATTTCCGGAAAGTTAGTGCCGGGATTTACCTCTATCGAGACAAACATGCTTATGCCGTCCTTGACCTCAACCGTTTCAAGTTAGAGGTTTCCCAGCGCCACGTAACGGCCATTGACAAATATGATGAGCAAACGACGGTTAGAATCCAGATTGGCGCACAAACGGCGATGGAAACGGTTCGACTGGTTAAACGCAGCGGATGCTATCGTCAACGTCATCGCTACGGGGATTATAAATCAGAAGACAAAGACGTAGCACAATGCCCGGTCACGGTCATCAAAACGGCCGGCAACCACCGTCGACGCCATAGACACTGATACTTTCAGGTTCGTCGGTGTGGGTGTGAATATGGCGCTAGGAAAGCACCAGGCCCGCCCACACCGCCTTTGCGCCCCGGTAGAGTAACCATAAAAACAACAATGGAAAGGCAATGGTCTGAATGACAAAAACAACAATGAGGTTGATGGCGTGTTCCGTTGCATCCGCGGCCAGTTGTTTATATTGCTCAATGCGATCACCAATGGCTTTGGTGATCGATGGGGAATCCAGAAAACGTTTTGCCATCCCCAGTACGCTATCGTCGTCCGTGGTACCATACAATGTTTCGTCATCACTGCTGATTTTGCTAATCTCCCGTTGGGTTTTCGCCAACTGCGCGCTTGATTCAACATATTGATCATGCAAAAAATACGCGTACATTCCTTCGCTGCCTATGGCTACCAGGGGCACCGAAAACCGTACAAACAGGATGATCACAGCGGTGGAAACAACCGTTTTGTTCATTCCCGGATTGAACCAGTCCGGCCGCCAAACCGATACCAGGTAAATACTGAAAACGACAATGAGCAATATAGTCATCATCGTTGTGGAACTGATGGCCAGTAGCACTTTCTGGATGCCCAGGGATGCGGAACTGGCCAGCATAATCCAGGAAAACTGTTCCACCAGGTCATTGATCGGATCCAGTATTTGTCCAGGTGTGAAGTTCATTCCCACGCCCGCCGGTTGCACAGCAATTTCTGTACCCTGCGCGACGGAAATCACCCCGTTCAAACCACGGGCAATGCCAAACGTAATTAAGGCTCGTTTAAAGGAGTCTTCGGTGTAGCTTTTGCCGGTGGCATCAAGCGATCCCAATATCGCCAACATTGCCAAGATAAAAGCAACAAGCGAAAATGATAATTTCTTCAGGGCGAGTTTATTTTCAATCATGGACAGTCAGGATGTTATGTGTAGAAAGCATAGCATCCCGATGCAATAAATTGAAGAATAATGGATTTTGAGCGAATTCGCCGTGCAGACGATATAATTTTTTATCAGAGGAACGCTGAAATCATTGCTTCGGCTGTTCGATGTGGTACATATCGGTGATTAACACCTTGTCGTCAAATCGCTGGGCAGTGATTTGTATTTCTCCCCTCATGGAATAAACCGGCTTACCGGACTGAGTAATAATCACCGCTTCAAGTTTCCCGTTGCCCCTCGCCTTCTTGTCGTCAAAGCTCCATTGCATGTTCTGGATAAACATTTGACGGTCCGAGGTTGTCTGAAACAGGTCTTGATAGTCCTGCTTGATGCCGTTGATATCCACGCGATCATTGGTTTTCGCGTCTTTGGTGAAAAGGCTGGTTAATGCGGTTATGTTGCCGGTCTCATATGCACCGACAAAACGTGTCACGATATCCTGCAGTTCCGCCGGTGTCGGCGTCTCCGGACGTTTGTTGCCGTTTGCAGAACTAAGCCCCAGTTCCGGCGTTACTACGCTGACTTTCTTGTCCAGCAATTCAAATCGCGAGATACGCACTTGATCATTGCTGAATTTCAGTTCGACATTGGCATTGGCCGTTACCGACTGGGTTCCTTTATTATTTTTAAACGAAATCCTGGCGTTATAATTACTGTTAACATGCGCTCGATCTTTTTCGATGACCATATCGGGGCTCTCGAAACTCACACGGCGTTGGTCGCTAATATCAAAAATGGTTTGGTAATTCTGTTTTAATTGAGCGAGCATTTGAGAACCCTGGCTGAGATCATTAATGCCGAACAGTGACGAGAGCTGTTTAAGGTCGCCTTGCTCATAAGCAGAAGAGTATTTGCGCAAAACCTGTAACACATCCTGTTTGGTGATTACCGGGGTCGTCACCAATCGTTTTACCGGTTCGGGTTTCCTGGAAGTTGTGGCACTTTGGTTCGCGCTGACGGGTTCTGGTGATTGCTCTGAAATTTTGGCGATTTCAGGCACTCGCAGTGGTTCCTCATTTTGCTGGCTGGCTCTTTTGGCGTTTTCCACCCTGGCCAATTCTTCGGCCAGTTCTTCGGAGGCTTCCTCAGCCAGCGTATCGTAGTCGGGAATTTCATTGGGAGGAACGGAATGATCAACGTTAGGGTCAGCAATTCCCATCGCCAACGCCAGTGACATTAATGACTTTTCTTTTGCGGCGGGGTTTGGCTTGCTGAACGCACCAAAAGCACGTTCCTGCTTGAACTTATTATTTAAACGATAGGTAAAGTGCTGATACCATGCTTTTTGTTTGAACTCTTCCCGCTCTTTGTTTCCCGCTACATTCCAATAATTTAAAAACAAATCCATTCGTATTTTTGTCCAGTCACCATCGCGGATAACCAGATTGGCAATGCGCTCCAGTTGCTGTTCGTAGTTAGGTTTGCTGTCCGATGAACTCATGGCGCCGATCGCGGCCGAATCGGAAAAAGTATCAGGTTTAGGCGAAACGAAAGATGCAATACTCCATGCGAACCCAGCGATGACCAGTGCGGCTGTTATATACATCCCATGGCGCATAAATGCCAACTTAAATTTTGAGGTAACTGACGATATTCTCGATGCTTTCCCAAAACCGTTTAGATTGCCATACGTATCGTTGACCGCGCCGGTAGGAACATAAAACGCCTTTTGGGGATCAGGTGAAACAACGGTTTCGTAGTTATTAAGGTGCCGCTTCACGTGCCCATCTTCTGACACAATTGCTTCAGTGGCTTTGGAGAATACCGCATGGCGTTTACCGGTCATGATAATTCTCTCGCTTGTGGGTTAACTGTAAACCCGGTTAACTGCGCTGGGTCAAAATACTATCTGCTATTTCAGTATATAAGCAAAGCCTAATATAGAACGTTGTATATTTTTTGTTATGTTATTGAGCTGGGGAATTCATTATACGCCGAATGCACGATTTGGAAACCGGTCGGCGATAAAGGTCAGGATGTTGGCCAGGTGGACGAATATGAATACCAGCCACTGCCAGCCCCCGTCGTTGCAGCTGGCAGTGGCACCTGTCGCGGAGGAGTTTACATGCCGCCGCCCATACCGCCCATACCACCCATACCGGCGCCCATGCCACCCATTGGCGGTGGTGGCGGCGGCGGTGGTG
>JASFMT010000423.1:0-4078 GCA_050117455.1 Gammaproteobacteria bacterium
CGCGGCAGTAACATCATTGTTAGAGGCTTGCTCCAGCCAGTATTTGGCTCTTTCCCTGTCGGGGGTGACCCCGATTCCATCACGGTACATAAGACCCAGTTCATATTGGGCGTCAGGATGGTTTAGTTGAGCCGCCCTGGTAAAAAGCCTGGCAGCTTTGCGGCTGTCCTGGGCTATGTCATCGCCACGATAGAATTTGGAGGCCCGAACATACAGATCATTGGGATTTTCGTCGGATTCCTTCGTAAGCGGACTCACACGCACCGGTTGTGCCTTGATCGCCTCAAGATCGCGTATCGCGCTGTGTACACCAGCGTCCGCAGCCCTGGTTAACCAATGGATATGCAGTTTCTCGCTTTGCTCGACGCCAACGCCTTGTTTGTAAAGTTTGGCCAACTGATATTGTGCTTTGCCGTGGTCTTGAGTGGCGGCTTTTTGAAAGGATTGAGCGGCCTTGCGCAACATGTCGCTTCGATTACTGCTACTACCGTCGGTGAGAAAGGCGATACCCTGTTTGTAGTATTCGCTGGGTGTCAGGGAATCATCGATGTCGGTGAAGCCAGCGAACATTGAATCATTTTCTTCGTGCTCGATTTTTTCGAGATACTTTGTAGCGTCAGGCAGTCCCGTATCCGATGCAACTGTCAGCAAGCGTTTCGCTTCGTCAATGTTGCGCTTGGTACCTTTACCTTCATAGGTTAGTTTACCGAGCATATAAATAGACTTTAAGTGGTCACTGCTGGCGGCGCGGCGAAACCATTTTACCGCTTTGGCATAGCGGCGTTGGTTGGGTGAACCTTGCAAATAATAGTTTCCCAGTTCGTATTGTGAGTCTAGATGGTTTTCTTCAGCGGCCTTAGACAGATAGTAATAGGCCTGATTCAGATTGGCTTTTATTCCTTCACCATACAAATATATTTTTCCCAATTGATATTGCGCCCGAATATGATTTTGCTTGGCGGCCAATTCAAACCATTTAATGGCTTCTTTAATATCTTTATCTACTGACTTACCTTTGAAGTAGTTGCGTCCAACCAGATACTGCGCAGAAGGATCGTTATACTCCGTCGCCAGTTTATGCATGGTGTAATCGATGGACGTTTCGAAGGATTCAGCATTTGCGGTTGGGAAAAGAATATAGAGAAACAGCACGAAAACCGCAGCCGCGGTCTTCTTTAAATACCCATGGTAGATACCAGGAATGGAAAGCTGGTGTGTCGATAATTTTTGTAAAACCGGATCAAACAAAAGACATTTCCCCTCTATGTCTATCGATTTCGTTGGCCGGGCTTGTCGCGCGTTAACACGCTGCCCCTTCTATCAGTGGCTGCGAACGGCGGATCTTTCCTGGACGCCGCCGTTTACCCGGCGCTAAACCAGGCAATGTAAGGGGTTCGTTAGTTGTTGCTGTGCCGTAGTATCAACAATCAATGATGTTTGAGCCGTCGCTGCAACCTGTGCAGTTAATTATTGGTATGCTGAGCAGCAGGTTTATCGTTTTATCGACGACGGATAGTTTGTAATGATTTGACTACGCTTGTAGGAATAATTCTTTGTTTTATTGCGTCCCGACCCCACTCAGCGGCATAGTATCATACGAAAAATAAAAATTGGCAATACATGAATAGATAAAATTACCGTATTTGTCATGCTGCCGAACTTAAGTGTTATCAGTATCGTAACCAGTTGAAAAAATTATCAAACGGATTAATAAAGCCGTGTTATAGCAAGATTAATCTATAATAAATAATACCGGTTTTGTAGTACCGCTGTGATAGCCAGCAAAATTGCGGCTTCTCGGTATGTCTCGTCAGCGTCGGTCTGGGTATCAAATAATCAAACCTGATAACGGTCTTACCATACTGTTTGAGCGGCAACAAGCGTTAGTATCATCGCGTATAACAAGCGAACTTATGGATTGATTGGATTATTTAGGTATCCGAAGAGCGGCTTTTTTGCTTTAGCACCTGGATATGGGAGCTGGCCCAGTGACCATTGCTACTGACCAGAGAAGGCGATATTTCCTGGCGTTTGTCACGTTGAAATACAGCAGGACTTCGGTGTTTTACCGGTTTGTGGCGCTGTTCGACCTTGTCAGCAGTTTCTCGGCGGGGCACGTGTTTAGGGGATTTCAAATGGGCGGCAAACGAAAGCAAAAGAATACCGCATAATTCCAACAGTAATGAACGAGACACCAGGAAATAAAATTCCATTTGCAGTGCTGGTAACCCAATTATCGTTTCCAATTGCTCAAAAAAGTCACTGGATGTCTGTCGCCGCGAACTCTGTAACTGAAACAGTTTATCACTCAACAGGCGTTTTTCCTGTTCCAGTTCCGTGGCCCGGTTCAGCGAGTCCTGTCCCAGTTCCCGGCTGTCCGGATAGATCGATTTGCTTTGTTTTTCGGCGTTAAGCCGGTAGGCGGCAATGGTGTCTTCAATGCTGGTAATCTGCGCCTTTGTGGCGTTGATATTTTCATTCAACGCCAGGGTTTCATTTTCGCCGCTTTGCAACGTCGCCTTTTGTGCCAGCGTCATGACGGTAATGCTGAACAAAAACAAAATGCATCCCATAATGAACAGCGCGATGCGCCAGTATATATGCCGGCTGCTTAAGGCCGCAGCGGAAATAAAACAGATGGATTCAGTGATCTGGAAAATGATACCGGCCGCGATAAAGACGCGTTTGGAAGCCGAGTCACCGGCGAAGTGAAGCATGCCTTCGATAAGATACCAGCCGGCGACCACCATTGCCGTCAGTCCCACCGCAAAGATACCTATTTGCATGGACCGCACATGTAACGCTTTCAGTGGCGCTTGTGGAATTGAAGCTTCGGAATACTGACTATTATTCATCGAGGTCTTGGTTCAATGGTTTTCAGGTTGGTCTGTAAAACTCGTGCTATCAAATGGAACAGGCTATTAAGACGCACTTTGAATATTGCCATCGCATCCGGGGAGCATCTCATGCGGCCTGTCAACGAACTTATGGAGATTTTACCCCGTTGTCGGCCAAATTTACATATTTAATATGTGGATCGACAGCGCGACGGGGTTTGTCAGTTTGCCCATCGATGGACTTTCAGGCCTTGCCGGCAGCCTGAGGGGCGTATTATTGACGATTGCTATTTGCCGCGTGGTATTAGGAATTGACAATTATATTGTGGAGGCATCATTCCATGTGGCAACGAACGGCGAGGAATGGGAGATTGTAGAAGAATAGTGACCCTTAAATGACTACCGCCTGGACCGGGTACGGTGCAGGCGGTATGAAATGTTCAGTCACGATTCGTTTTAATAAGCCGTTACTCGCTGCGTTTTTACATGCGCTTTCCATGACGGTGTGAATGGCGGTCAACAATGATACGTTTTCCGGGATGGTGATCCATGCGAGTAACATAGATGTCGCCTCTGTAGCGATACTTCACCCGATAACCGATTAATTGACGTTCGGTCTCATAGCGCATTTCCGTGCGGCAGTGGCGCCGATGCTCAATACGGTAGTCGCCCGCGCTATAGTGTGTTGCGCTGGCATCGTGTGCTATGGCAGAACCAATTAATGCACCGGTTACTGTGGCCAGGCCCTGGTTATGATTTCTTCCCAGTTCGTGGCCGATAATACCGCCGATGACTCCACCCACAAGCACTTCGCCGCTATTGTTTCGGTGTACATGGCGCTTGATGGGTTTGCGGTAATCCCGATGAACACACTGTTGTTCCGGAACTGCAATGCGTATGGTTTTATAGATTGGTCTCACGCGCAGTACTTTGCCGAACTTTGCATGTTTGCGCGGATGATGGTTACCATGACCACGATCATGTCGATCATCGTGCCGGCGGTCGTAGTTACGATCATAATGACGGTCGTTGTCGTAGCGATCATTATCGTGCCGGTGGCGGTCGCCGGCCATGGTGGTGGATGAAAATACCACGACAAGTAATGTGGCAATGGTGATGAGCGCGATTTTGGTGTTTTTCATAGGACCTCCTTCACGGTATCCGTGGTAACAGCAATTTCCCCGGTGTTATAGGCTAAACGGAGAATGCGGGAGGAACTGTCGCGAAAACGGGAAAAAAAA
>JASFMT010000424.1:0-4073 GCA_050117455.1 Gammaproteobacteria bacterium
CAAATGCAGCAAAAGCTGCAAAGTACCGAGCAGGAAATGGATAATTACGCCCGGCAATTGCGCCAGGTTGAGACCAGCGCGGAGCAGCTGGCAGAACAATTGCGCCAGGCGGAAGAAAAGTCAAAGCAACACAATACCACTTCGCCACTGGCAGAGCCCACAGCCAACAGCGAGGAAGAAGCCGCAACGGATACAACAAAATTTGACGACCTGGAAATTCAGTTGCAGGCTGCCATGCAGGAAGTCGAACGGGCCAATCAGACCAAATCCCAGTTCCTGTCGAGCATCAGTCATGAACTTCGTATTGCGCTTAACGCCGTACTGGGATTTACCCAGGTGTTGACGCTGGACGACGGGCTTAACGAAAAGCAGAAAAACTACCTTGGTGAGATTACCCAGGCCGGTAATCATTTGCTGAAGGTCGTTTCGAATGTGATAGACCTGGTGAAACTGGAAACGGGTAAATCAGAGTTGCACAACGAAAGTATTGATGTGTTTGAACTGGTCAGGCACTGTATTGACCAGCTTGCCGACAAGGCGCAGGAGAAAAATATCACGCTAGCGCCCACGGCTCCCGACGCTACCGGTTCTGTATTTGCTTATGCGGATAAGGAAAGATTGATGCAAGTGGTAACGCATACAATATCCAACGCTATTAAATACAGCAACGAAGGGGCTAATATTGAAATTCAATGCTCCACCGACAACGGCGATGCCAAGGTTGGTATTAAGAATACCGGGGCCGATTTCGCCAAGGCGGTCCAGGATCCTCTGCTGTCCAACGCCAGTGAACAGGCTGCGCAAATTGGCGGCCTCAGCAGTCCCAGGATCGAATTATTGATTACCAATACGCTGCTGGAACTGATGGGCGGTACCGTGCAATACGTGTTCGATCCTGAAAAAGTCGTTGAGATACTGGTGCCCGAGGCTAATGTGCAGGAAAACGAACCGGTCATTCCAAAAATCGAAGAACGTAATGCAACGGATGATCAATCAACACAAACGCAAACCAATGATCCGGTTATTCTTTACATCGAGGATAATCCCGCCAACATCCGCCTGGTGGAAACATTGCTGACCCAACGCCCGAAATACCGCTTAGTGGCTACTCAAAACCCGGAAAATGTCACGGATTTGATTAAGAACCATAAGCCGATATTGATATTGCTGGATATGAACCTGCCAAACTGTAATGGTTACGACATCCTGGTAAAAGTTCAGCAGGACTCCATGGCTGCCGGTGTTCCGGTTGTGGCGGTCAGTGCCGATGCGGTGAAAAGTGATGTGGAACAGGCGCTACAGTCCGGTTTTTCCGGTTATTTGAGCAAGCCGATGGAAATCAATAAATTTCTAAATGCCATTGATACTTTGCTTTCTCCCTCGCAAACGGACAATGTTCAACAATTACATGCTCAATAACGGATGGCAGGTCAACTTCTTCGCTGTTGTCGCCCCAGGTTTGAGCTATGTTCGGTGTGACATGCACCGGAATATGTTATTCTAGCCCTTCCCCAGTATACGATTAAACAACACCCAGTATCTTCGGTTCACAGCTGCGAGTCTGTGCGGTTCCGGCAGCGGGGCAGTCGAACCAGCAGCTATTATGAATCGGGAGGGAGCTGACATGGCAACTAAACACCGTCTTCAATTTCAGGGTAATAACGTTAGCGTTGATAGTTCTTCCTGGACTACTGATAAACCAGTCGTTGACGGTTTGATAAAAGGCGATGTCGTTTTACTGATCTTCGACTACACTCACTATTCCGACAACAAAGTAGCGCGCAACCTGGAAGGGTTTACCGTTGACGGTAAACTGCTATGGATTGCCGAAAATCCGGTCGATACCGCCAACGAAGCGTATGCTGAATTTATTGAAGAAGAAAATAATCAGTCAGGTAATACCGTGGAAGTGGGTGATCTTGCCGGGTTCCGTTGCACTGTCGATATCAATACCGGCCAATTGGTAAATGTCGTTTTTACGAAATAGTGCCGGCCGCACTGGCACCGAACGAATCAGCGAATCATGCCATTAAAGGGCTGTACATCCACCCAATCACCTTCTTTAGCACCGTGGGAATCGTGGGGCAATACCACGAAGCAGTTGGCTTCACTCATGGACCGCAATATACCCGAGCCCTGTTTACCGGTGCTGTGTACCCAGGTTTCACCGTTGGATTGTGTTTGCATGATGGCTCGCTGAAATTCCGTTCTCCCCGGTTTTTTTCTGAAACTGTTTCCGCTCCGCGCTTTAAAGGTCGGCGATGACGGTATTTCCTCGCTGCCTGCCAGTAACATCAGTGCTTGCTGCACAAATTGGTAGAAGGTCACCATCACCGCCACCGGGTTGCCCGGCAGGCCGAAAAAGGGGGTGTTATTAATTCGACCATACACCAATGGACGGCCTGGCTTGATGGCCACCTGCCAGAAATAAATGTCCCCATTGTTTCCAATTACTTGACGCATATAATCCGCGTCGCCGACGGATACGCCGCCGGTGGTAATGACCGCGTCGCACTGTTCCGTTATGGTCGATAAAGCATCGGCAAGCGCTGCGCGATCATCCTTGATGACACCCAGATCAACGATATCCATGTGAAGGTCCTGCAGCATACCAAACAGCGTATAGCGGTTGCTGTCATATATTTCACCTTTATTCAGGGGCTGACCAACGCTGCGCAATTCATTCCCGGTGGAGAAAAAGCCGACGCGCAGTTTCCGATAGCAATTGAATTTGTCGATGCCTATCGATGCCAACAAACCCAGGTCGGCGGCTGTTAGCCGTTTCCCTTTAGCCAGGGCTGTGCTGCCTTCCGCTAAATCCTCGCCGGCCGCCCGAACATTTTCTCCCACCTTGCAGGCGCGGGTGTCAAAGTAAATATAAGGTCCATGAACCGCGGTGTTTTCCTGCATAACTACGGTATCGGTAGCCGCGGGCATAACGGCACCGGTCATAATGCGAATCGCCGTACCCGGTTCGACCGTGCCCTGGTAAGGATTGCCGGCCCACGCCGTGCCGGCTATTTTGGCCTTGTAGAAATTGCCTTCCGGTATTAGGTAATCGTATCCAACCGCGTAACCGTCAACCGCGGAATTGGTATAAGGTGGGACATTGATCGGTGACGTCAAAGCCTCGGCGGTTATTCTGTTGAGCGACTTACGCAGTCCGGTTATTTCATGAGGGACAGCGCACTGGCAATCCTGATAAATGATTTGCCGGGCTGTATTGATGTGGAGCCGCGAGGTGCAGGTCTCCTCATTGGAGATCTCGATTGCTCTTGACATAACGGTTACCTGGTGTGCCCATTGGGCATTGTGTTCATGGTTCACTGCGTGCTAATGATTCATCGCTTGCAAGGTGGTCGCTGAGTCGTTGCAAGTCATCCGGGGCGTTTACATTTTCAAACATCAATGGTGCATCGGAAAAATCCACTTCTACGACGGCGTGTTGATAGTACCAATCGATAATTTTACGGCCTCCGCTTTTCAGGAATGCCTCCAGGCTGGGCCGTAACGCTGTTTTAAGTAGTACGAAAACCGGCTGTAGCTTGTCGTCACATTTAGCCAGCGCAATATCCGCATTGCTGGTCGCTATGGCATCGTATAACCGGCCGACCAGGTTGTTATCCAGTAAGGGACTGTCGCAGGGAACCGCAACCAGGTAGGGGAGCGTGTTGTACGCCATGGCGCTGGCCATGCCGGCCAGGGGGCCGGCAAAGTCACCAATGGTATCACTGATCACCGGCAGGCCAGTGATATTGGCATAGGTGTTTTGATTGCGGTTGGCATTAATACACAGGCTGGCAACCTGGTGTTGCAATGAATGAGCGATATAGTTAACCATTGCCTGTCCGTTTAACTCCACCAGACCCTTGTCCTGGCCATTCATTCGTCGCGCTTTGCCACCGGCCAGTATGACGCCGGTAATTTGATTGGCAGTGTAGAGTCTTTTGCCTTGCCGAATAGAGTCATGCGTAGATTGAGTTGTCTTTGGGTCGGTCATTGCGCAGGTCCCGTTAATCGTGAGATTTGGCATGATGGTCCGTGGTGCGGAAGCTATCGAAAATGCCATATTG
>JASFMT010000425.1:0-4065 GCA_050117455.1 Gammaproteobacteria bacterium
CAGTGAGTGGCGACTGCCGACCCGGGAAGAATTGCGCACCCTGGTGGATTATACCGTAGCTTATCCCGGCCCCACCATCGATCAAGCGTTTTTTCCCCATACCCAGGGCCAGTTTTACTGGTCGTCCAATACCGATGCCAACAACATCGACAGCGCCTGGGGCATTGGCTTTTCTTTTGGCTTCGACTATGCCTATTTTAAAAGCGATATGGGCCATGTGCGGCTGGTGTCGGGATCGGTGCGATGAAACGGATTTGTCAATTGTGGATACTGTTACACTTTATTGGCGGACCCGGCCTTGACGGGAGCAACGCCTTTGCAGAACAACTTTGCCACGACGCCCTCGCCGCCACCGCGCCGAATCACTATTATCGTAGCGAAAAAGCCGGTACCGTGATCGATGTGCGCCATCACCTCATGTGGCAACGGTGCAGCCTGGGACAACAATGGCAAGACGAACAATGTACTGGCGAAATCCAGTCCCTGTCGTTTAATGA
Source organism: Gammaproteobacteria bacterium (assembly GCA_050117455.1). Lineage (GTDB taxonomy): Bacteria > Pseudomonadota > Gammaproteobacteria > SZUA-152 > SZUA-152 > JAKEGK01. Next base: position 498 of record JASFMT010000425.1, read on the forward strand.
AGCTATCGACGAAGCACAACATGACAATACCGCGGACTATGAAGACTGGCGTTTACCCACCATCCATGAACTCAGCACACTGTCCGAGTTGCGCTGTTACCAGCCTGCGATTAATTTGGCCTATTTTCCCAATACGCCGGCCGGTAATTTCTGGACCTCAACGGTGTTTGCCAATAACTCGGCCATGGCCTGGCTGGTGCACTTCCAGTACGCGGAAAATCACACGGCGAAACAAACGTTTAAAGCAGCGGTACGCTTGGTGCGCGATGTTGCACGGTAAGTTGTTTTAACGCTGACCGGCTATGACTGCCGTGCAGCGCTCTGCCAGGCTTAATGCTCATGCCAGGCTTAATGCTCAAAGGTGGAGTGAAATTCAATATCAGGCCAACGCTCCATCGTCAGCTCCAGATTAACCCGCGTCGGCGCGATATAGGTCAGGTTATTACCGCCATCGATGGCCAGGTTGTCCTGGGCTTTCTTTTTAAACTCTTCCAGCTTTTTGTCATCGTCGCAGGTAACCCAACGCGCGGTGGCCACGTTAACGTTTTCAAACCGACATTCCACACCATACTCATGCTTGAGGCGATGCGCCACCACATCAAACTGCAGTATACCGACGGCACCGACAATAAGATCATTGTTAGTCAACGGACGAAATAATTGCGACGCACCTTCTTCGCAAAGCTCCTGTAAACCTTTTTGCAACGCTTTCATGCGCAACGGGTCGCGCAATACCGCGCGGCGGAACAATTCCGGCGCGAAATGGGGAATGCCCGTATATTTAAGATCCTCTCCCTCGGAAAAGGTATCGCCAATCTGAATGGTGCCGTGATTGTGAATACCAATTATGTCACCGGAGAAAGCTTCATCCAGGTGACCCCGGTCGCTGGCCATAAACGTAATGGCATTGGGAATCTTGATATCCCGTCCCAGCCGAATATGTTTAACTTTCATGCCCTTGTTGTAATGGCCGGAGCATATGCGCAGGAATGCAATGCGGTCGCGATGGGCCGGATCCATATTAGCCTGAATTTTAAAAACAAAGCCGGAAAATTTTTCTTCCTCCGCTTCGACGACGCGGCTTGAGGCTTCCCGTGGCGGTGGCGCGGGTGCATAATCCACCAACGCATCCAGCAATTCCTGAACGCCGAAATTGTTAATGGCCGAACCAAAAAACACCGGTGTCAGTTTGCCTTCCTGGTAGGCCTGTAAATCAAACTCGTGGCTGGCGCCTCGTACCAGTTCCACTTCTTCACGAAAATCGTCAATCATGGATCCAAACAGTTCATCCAGCCGGGGATTGTCCAGCCCCTCAATGATTTCCCCTTCCTGAATCCTGCCGCTATGTGTCGCGCTATATAGATGGATATTATTTTGATAAAGGTTAAATACGCCCTTAAATTGTTTACCCATACCGATGGGCCAGGTAATGGGCGCGCATTGAATTTTGAGGATGTCTTCGATTTCATCCAGCAGTTCCACTGGCTCGCGTCCTTCGCGGTCCAGTTTATTGATGAAACTGATGATGGGGGTATCACGCAACCGGCACACCTCCATGAGCTTAATGGTTCGCTCTTCAACACCTTTCGCACTGTCGATCACCATCAACGCGGAATCCGCCGCGGTAAGCGTACGATAGGTATCTTCGGAAAAGTCCTCATGCCCCGGAGTGTCGAGTAAATTGATCACGTGCTCGTGATAGGGAAACTGCATCACGGACGTGGTAACCGAAATACCCCGTTGTTGTTCCAGCGCCATCCAGTCTGAGGTGGCATGGCGTGCGGCCTTGCGCCCTTTAACGGTACCGGCGAGCTGAATCGCACGCCCGTACAACAACAGCTTTTCCGTAAGCGTTGTTTTTCCTGCGTCCGGGTGAGAAATAATGGCGAAGGTACGGCGCCGATTAACTTCTTTACTTATTGATGACATATAAAGATGATGCGATGACTGTCAGCAAAACCACCCGTTTCGGACTGCACGTTCAGCTACCCCACCAACAACAGTGAGATGGCGATCCGAACTTCGGCGTAAGCTGCAAAATGTAAGTAATCGGGAAAAAAGGTGGTGGGCCGTGAAGGATTCGAACCTTCGACCAATGGATTAAAAGTCCACTGCTCTACCAACTGAGCTAACGGCCCGTTTAAAAAAGATGCAATCATACAGAACTGACAGAGAATGACAAGCCCTGAATGTAAAATTACAGAGTAAGCTGCTGAAAATAAAGAGCATCCCTAAAAGGGATGCTCTTTGTGGGAAAGGGATCTTGTTTAGCGCTTAGGCGAAAGGTGCGTCGAATTTGCGCAGCAGCCCGTGCTTTATACCGCCTCGAGTTTGCGCATGCTGCCCGGCAGCAGTTTCATGTCGACCAAAGCGGTAACAAACGCGCCGGCAAAGGTGGCTTCGCTTTCGTAAACCATTTTGTAGTACTGGATTTTCATGGTTAACGCGCTACCAAAGACAATGGAGGCAAATGCCATCATGGAACCGATCGCCATGGTGGAAAATCCCGTCACGCCCTGCCCGATGGTGCATCCCAGCGCCAGTACGCCACCGATTCCCAACAGCACGCCGCCGATGGCATGTGCCAGAAAATCTTTACCCGAGTTGAACCATTCAAAGCGAAATTTTCGGAAAATAATTGCATAGAGAAAGGAGCCGACGATCACACCCGCCAACGCCATCACCCCAAAGGTGACAAACCTGGAATTGGTAACATGCAGTGCGTAATCAAACGTGTCCGCCATAGGGCTGGTGAAGGTAAAGGACTGGGCACCGACACCCCGGGGTGGCACATCCATAAACAGAACCGCATCCAGCCATTCCTGACCTTTGGGACCCGCAGTGAGGTACCAGGCTGCAACAATGGCCAGCCCCACTACCGCACCACCGAGAATATTGTCGATGCTTTTACGAAAATCAGTGGATTTGAAACAAAAGGCCAACAAACCAAGTACAAAAACGCCGCCAGCAATGGTCCTGACCAGGATAGCATTTTCTGCACCCGTGGTACCCGTAACAACGCGGCCGACGTCCTGGCCACTAATTCCTTCCTTGGCCAGATCCACAGCCGTGGGATTCATCCAGCTATAAAAAACTTCGCCATAGAAATTTGTCTTAGCCATCAGGTATGCGAAGAATGACGCGATTACCAGCACCACAACGGACTTCAGGTTACCGCCGCCCACTCGAATCAAGGTTTTGTTGGCGCAACCACTAGCCAGGGTCATCCCGATACCAAACAGTACGCCACCGAGGATGTAACGCAGCCATTCAAAATTGGCCATCCGATAAGGCGGGCGCAAATCTTTCAATTCGTAGCTGTCAAGGTTCACCATTCCGGCGTATTCCAGAATGATCAAGCCGCCCATGGCGATGGCGATGGCGAACAGCCAGGAACGAAAGCGACCGGTATCCCCCATATTAACCCAGTCGGAAACGGCTCCCATGGTGCAGAAATTCGTTTTGTTGACCAGTGCACCCATGATGACCGCCAGTATAAATCCATAGAGTAAAATCTCTTGGTGTATCGTTAAGTCCATAATGTCTCCATTCGATTTCGGCGGGTAAA
>JASFMT010000426.1:0-4038 GCA_050117455.1 Gammaproteobacteria bacterium
ACGATGTGGTAGGGCACAGTACGCAAACCGCACCGGTACGCATCGGGAAGGTAGAAGACACCGTCGCACCCAAGCTTGACGTGTTGCAACCGTTTAACCGCGATATTCTCACGGCTAACGAACCGGTACGGGCCGTGGTGGCCGTGGAGGACCTGGGATCGGAAGCGGACCGGCGGGTGATGACCAAATGGATTCGCGAATACCAGGATAGCGCCGGCATCTGGCAACCCCTCGCCGAGCGCGATGTTGAATTGTTCCGCGACGATACCCGCGCGCCGGATGATGAGACACCGGTGAGTGATCCGGACAACTATTATTACATTTACTGGGCAGACGTGCTCGATGGCGCGATTTTCAGTCGTACCGATTATCCCAATGAGCGTGTCAGGGTTGTCACCACAGTTAGCACTCCTAATCATACGACCACCATCGAAACATTTCACGAGGTAGGATTGCCGATTACCGAACGGCGTTATCTCAAACCGTCGGCGGATTCACCGGCTTCCGTCGCTAAGAGTGTCTACTACACCGCGATCGATCAATTTGTCAGTGATACCCAAACCGGTGGCATGATCGCCTCCTGGTCGAACATTGATCCCATGCGCCTGGAACAGGGACTGGGTAACCTGCTGTTAAACGAAAGTTTTGGACAGCAACAACAGCCCGTTAAACAATTACCGCGTACGGGACTGTTTATACTGGATGCCGTGGATGAGACCAGTGGCAGTAACGGTGACGTATTTATCCACTCGGAGTTGCTCTCGGGCGCTTCGGAATTGTTCTCCGGTGTGATTACGGAAATCAAAGCTGACGCCAATTTTGTGATCGCGGCGAAGAGCGGCGTATTGCCGGGAACGTCGTTGGATAATACCGACGGCGAGTTCGCTCAAGCGCTGCGAAATGAAATTGAAACAGATACCACAACCGGTGATTTGTACCTGGATAATACTAACGGCGAGTTATTGATCTTCAATGTTCGCAACGGCGACGGCCAGTTTGGATTGCCGTATTTGTTAGCGGGTCGTATCGACATGCCATACCCGGACGTGTACGGGTTAAGCCGCAAGGATAACGTGGTGTTTGTTGCCAACGGTCACGGCGGTGTGCAGGTTGTGGATATTTCATCGTTGTCGGCGCCGTACCACGTGGGCTATATCAAACCCAACGGCTTCACCCGCGATGTGGCTGTCAAGGATCGTTATGCCTTTATCGCGGCGTCCAACGAAGGTCTGGTGGTGGCGGATATCCTCGATCCCAGCATGCCTATCGTTGCCACCCTGGATACATTGGGCGTCGCCAATCGCATCAAAATTGACGGTGATAAACTTTACCTGACAGACATGGCGGGTGACGGTTTTACCTCGCAACTGAATATCATTGATATCAGCGATCCTTACCAGCCGCGCATTTTGAAAACGGTGACCCTGGAACCCAACCGGGAAGACTTCGTACCGGACGGCACCTATGATGTCACCATTGGTGGCTCGCAGGCGTTTGTCACGGTGCATTCATCCGACCAGGAAGACCAGCCGATCCAGTCCATTGTCGAGATCATTGATCTGAATAGCCTGGATAATACCCAACGCGATGCCACGGTACCGGCCGTGATTCACCGGGATGCAACGCCTATTGATTTCGCGGCACGCGGTATTACGATCGCGCGCGGTGGCGTGCATGTGGCGGCCGGCCGGCAGGGCTTTAGCCGCATTGAATTGCCCACGCTAACAGTTTTGCGCCATACCCCGGTGGCTGATGAACAGCAGGTGTCAACGGAACTGCCTGCCATTGAAATAGAATTATCCGCCGTATTACCGGACAGTACTGTACTGAGTGACTATGTGCGGGTCATGGAAGGCGATCCGCTCATCGGTGTGGATGTTACCGCGAAATTTACCCTGGACTTTGCCACGCGCAATGGCCAACCGGCACGCCGATTCATCCGGCTAACGCGCAATGATATTGAATCGCTTGTCAATGGTACGCAATACTATGTGGTCATCCAGAAAGGATTGTTGCCGCTAACGGGCCGGGCTTTGCCCAGTGATTACCAGTTCTCGTTCACAACCTCGAAGGCCGGCGCCGCTTTAGCACCTGATATCGTCTCCATTACACCGTCCACCGGCAGCATCCAGGGTGGAACGCAAGTGGTTGTTCGCGGCACGAACTTTGGTGACAATCCGCAGCTTTATATCGGTGGTCAGCGCCTGGTGATCGACAACGTGGAAGCACCGACCACCGATGATCCCTATGAAAAACTGGTCGCGCGTACCGTACCCAATTACGCCGGCCCGGCCGCCGTGGAAGTCGTTAATACCGCAGGATTAAATGATTACATCGTCGGTGGCTTTACCTATGTAGACATTCTACAAATTTCCTTTATCGATCCGCCGGTCGTGCGGGTCAACCAGTCCGGTGTCGGTGACAGCGTCAGTATTGTGGGGTATGGCTTCCATGATGGTGTTGAGATCCGAGCTTATAAGAGCGGGCAACCGGATACCGCCGTTACCGACGTCGTGGATAATGACCGGTTATCATTGTACAGCTCGGAACGCATGAGCTGGGTCGTCCCGGATTTTGGGGACAGTTATCGTGGTTTCGTCGATGTGCAAGTCAGCGATGATACCGGACGCCGTTATCTGGTGACCAATGCGTTGTTCTATGGGCGTCTGCAGATCGATCGCCAGCTGGAAGCAGAAGCACCGTTAACCAAGGATGAAATCGCCGATCTCAATGCGCTGGACAACAACCGTAAAACCTATGTTCCCGATCCGCTGAAGCTACCGCCCGGTTCCATCGCGGACCTGGCATCCGATGCGGATCTACGATACGTGTATGTATTGGGACGCGGTGAGCTGGCGGTGGGCCCCGAATCAGCCAGCAGCCTGGACTACTTCCGGACCTATTTCGCCCCGGGCTGGATATCGTTGGTGCATTACCAGCGCGATGACCTTGGCAATGCCGCGCCCTTGCATGGCCTGGGTTATTTCAACTTGCCGCAGGACTTGTCGCCATCGACCTTGCACCTGGGTGATAAGCATTTGTATGTCGCCGCGCAGGGGTATGATTTTCCGCTGATCGATACAACCTATGAAGGCCAGAACCTGGTGCTGGTTTACGAGCGAGAGATGCGTTTGCCTGACAGTCCCGACCTGCCCGATGGGAAAGACCGCGATGTTCTGTATAGCCTGCCGTTGAACTTCACGCAAGTGCCCACGACGCTCGTCGGCAAGGACAAACTATTGTTTGCCGGCTCACAAGCCGACGGTGTGGCGGTTATCAGCGCCGCCGATCCGCTGAAGCTGTCGGTCATTCGTGTTATCAAGCGGGGTATCGTCAACGGCGTCGCTCAAGACCTGCAGCCGGTGGACCTGCAAATTGTGGGCAAACAACTGCATGTCCAGTCAAAAAACGGCCGGTACTTTGTTTTTGACATGACCAAGCCTTCCATACCGCAATTGGGTGTTACCCAGTTGGAGGGCGTTACCAGTTTATTACCGGATAACAAAACGCTGGCCGTATCCAGCAAGTCCATTGATCTTGCCATGATGGATGTCAGCCGCGCCAACTACGCCCGGCAAATTGGCGCCTATGACGGGCGGGGATTTTCCATACCCGGCACGGCGGTCGACGTGGATTCACAGACCACTATGATAACAACCGCAACCGTTGCCCAAGGAGACTGTAAAGGGAACGAAGGTTTTGCGGCGATATTTGATACCAGCCGTACAGACGAAATTGGCCTGGTGGATGCCCTTCAAATCCATGGCTGTGACAAGAAACGCGCATTCAGTCATAGCGTACTGAGTAATGATGGCCTGCTGATCGGCGCGATTACACCAAGCAGTTCGAACACCACGGCGGTATCCGAACTGTTTTTTATGGATACCCTGACACTGGATCTGGTGGCGAGCTATCCGGTCAACAATGCCGTGGCCGCGGCGACAGACCGTCCGTTGTCATTGACCTTTAACCGCCCGGTGGATATTCCCGATGGGGAATCAGCAGCAGCTTATTTGGCACGCTATTTATCACTTATTC
>JASFMT010000427.1:0-4037 GCA_050117455.1 Gammaproteobacteria bacterium
TGCCGGGTCGATACCCCGCTTCATTGCTGAACTATGCACTGCGTAATGCAGGGCAGCCCTTAACGCCGCTGGATCCGATTTGATCCGGTTTTCGGCATCCTGTTGCTCGTTGACCTGTAAGTTCGCACCATTGTCCAGATAACTTTCAATCGCCTGATCGGAACCGTCGCTAATGGGGGCTGGGCCGGCGAAGCGCGGTGCATAATGTTTAATGTCCAGCTCCAGCTGTGTCAATTGATCGATACGAACACGGCATTGTTGGCAGGCCATCAAATGATGCCGTACCTCACTTTGGGTTGCTGCTTCCGGTGCGTCCAGGTAACCGGCGAGCTGTTCAGTGCTGGGGTGTTGATTTTGCATTGTGTTGAGTGTTCCTGTTGCGCTAACCTTTACAATATTTAATAGAGAGACACGTCAAAGCCGCTTGTTTGAAAAATATTCGCTCACTGTGATTCATCGATTCCGGTTAATGTTGCCAGCTTCGCCAGTGTCTTACGCCGAAAATAATACAACTGCTGGCGATCGGTAGCTTCCGGTGCGACATTGTCCTTAATCCGGATATTCAATTTTTGCAGCGCCGCCAGTACATCGTTGGCATCCTGATCTTCGATGACCATGGCTTCGATGACAAACTGCTCCACAGGTGTTAACTGCTGCCAGGCCTTATAAAGTTGCTCGCCCCGTTCGATATGGGCGGGGTCCGGGTCGTGTACGGCAATATCCCGCTCCTGGCCATCGTCTTCGTCCACCTCGTGTCCCCGGGTTGCCGGTTGCGATAGCGATTGTTCTTTTTCGGGATTTAATAAATGCAATTTGTTACGCCGGGTAAGGGTAATGATAATTTTCTGTGCCACCTGATCGGCATGCTCTGGCGGCAAATTCTGGTTTTGCGCAATCAGGGCCGGGCTGTCGCCGCTGCGCAAGGCAAAAAATACTTTCGCCGCGTGGGGGTCGATTTCCCTGATGTAGTCGGGCACATGAACCCGGCGCCCGAAGCGCCAGTCTTTCCAGCGCTCGTAAAACGGCAGGGAATTGGCAATGCGGTAAAGGTAGTCCCGCAACCGTGCGCCGTGTTTGCCTTCGAACTGGCGCAGGCGGTTTTCGTTGGTCAAATCATTCAGCATCCAGGCATAACTGGCATTGCCCCACTCACACAACAGCGCATCGGCCGGCGCATTGCCCCAGGGTTTCGTCAGGGTGCAGCGATATAAAAATTTGTTTTCGGCGCAAAAGCGTTTGCAAAACCGGTCCGTTTGATAGGAAATAATGGGATGCGCCAGTTCGTTGACTTTTTGCCGGGCGCCCCGGTCGCCATCGGCAGCTTCCTGTGCCAATGTCACCTGTCGATCGTTGGGTTGTTGAGCGGACGTTAAATTCTGCATGCGTCGTTAATGGTTATTAAAGTTTCCTCGCTAACTGAGTATTACAATCGTTACGGGTTTTATCCCGTTGGTTGACCGGGTTCATAAAAAAACCAGCCCGCGATCCGGTTGTTGACAATATGGATGGCCAGGGAAAGATGATCATAGGCCAGGTATTCGCCGCTATGCAGTTGTATGCGCCTGGACGGTAAACCAAATAATTTTAATGGCCGGTCGACGTTTCCACCCGGGGCAATTTTCTGAATCGGGTGTTGAGGGGCGGTGACGTTGGACGCGCTGATAACCCGCTTTCGTTCATCGACCACCAGGGAACGGCCCTGGCCGGTGCGAACAACATATAATTTTTCGCCATCCAGCCACAGTTCCGTGATGGTGTTCGATTGCCGGTTTAACGGGTAGGTTTCACCCAGTAAAGGTATTGCGTTGGCGAGTTTTTCATTGCGGTTGTCGGCCGGCAGGTTGTGGTTGACCTCGTGTACCGCCAGTTGAAACAGATAACTATTACCACTTTGGTTTGCTCGCTTGGCAAGGGTTTTCCAGGCGTTTATGGCCTGTTGCGATTTGTGCTGCTGTTCGAGCACCGCTGTCAGGTTTAGCGCCATGGTATACGTTAAAGTGTTTTGAGCGTCTGCCGGATTTAATGTCGCTTCAGTTTTGCGAAGTGCCTGCCTGAACAGCTTTATCGCTTCGGCCACCTTGTTTTCCTTGTAGCTGGTCATGGCCAGTAACAGGTCACTCGTCGGATCGTCGGCGAACTGGGGAATGTATTTGCCCTGTAAAATACCGCGGGTCATAAACGTATTGTCATCCACCAGGTAGCTGGTGGCCAGCAGGACATAGCCGTCCCGGTGGTCGGGTTCAAGGCGTATTGCTTTCTCGAATTGATCGATTGCCTGTTGCAATAGTCGGCGCTTTCGATCAGTGAGCTGCGCAACAAGAACGTCGCTGGCGCCTCGTTTGTTGCTCACCAGCATGGCGGGCGGTGTCTCCGGCAGTGGGGCTTCCGCCAGCATGACGGGATATTGAAATTTGATGCGCCGCGATGCAGTGGCGGACTGGTTGGCGATGTCCACGATGCGGTGTTCAATATTAATGGCCTGCTGCAAATAGGTTAAACCCAGGTTGGCAAACACCGCGCGGCTGGGGAATTCCTTGCCGAAGGCGTTGTAATAGTGACGTGCCTGTTCATAGTGTCCGGCCACGTAAGCCCGATTGCCCAATTCAAACAGGGTGGTTTGGGTGGCGACGGCGGCCAGTTGCGCTTTGGTGCGCAATGCGCGGGTGCGTGCTTTTTTGCAGGCGTCGGTTATTGCCGAGGCGCGGCTTTGGTTAACACAGGACACATCCCACAGGTTTTCCACCCAGGTGGTAAAAAAATCTTTTTGTTCCACAACCCGAAACGGATCGTAGCCAACACTGGCCATGATCAGCAGGCCGTCGTGGTCCGCCTGAGCTTCACGGCGCTCGAGTTGTGCAATGGTGTCCGGGTTAATGTTCAAGTCTTTTAATAATTGTTGTTGTATTTCCGGTGCCTGGCTGCCGGCCAGGCGCAGGAATTTCTGGTGCCATAAATCTTCGGCGCGCTGATGCGCCAGCTCGTGACCCAGGATAAACGCCAGCAAATGTTCCGCGTGCTGTTTGCCATATTCCAGGCAAACATCGATGGCGCTGCGGCTGAGTAGTATGTTGCCGTCCGCCAGGGATGCGGCCCAGGGCCCGGTATGTGATTTGACGACATAAAGGTTGGGTTCCACCCGCGCGGTATCCCAGCTACGGAGCAATACAGAAAATACCGAATGGGCAAGGGCGACGGCGTCGTCCTGTTGTTCATCGATGACCTGGGACTTCCAGTAATTGATAGACTGACGAGGATCGTCCGGCGGCGAGACCGACTCCGCCGCGAAGGTCGCGGCGGTGGCTAGCGTAACAACCATAAACGTCAGCCAGCAAAAAATGAATCTACAGCGCATAGGTGGATTGTCCGGTAAACCTGATTCGGAAACAGTATAGTAATCGTCAAAAAGACACGGTACGGCCGGTTATTTGAAAACTATTTGGATAAATGAGTAAAAACCGTATTACAAGTGTAGTTGACGCGGGATTGCCGGCCAGGGGTTATTGTATCACAGATTTAACCTATCAAAATCAATGACTTCGCCCCGGCTTGCGTTATCGGGAAAATGCCTCATAAAGGAACTCGCTTCATATTGAAAGTCACTAAACGTTCGGCCTGTTTTTAAACAGGCATTGCAAGGTGCACGCGTTGTATCCGGCCGCCGAACCGGCCTGTGCTTTGGCATTGACAGACCGGACCATGACTGGATGAAATTTGATGGGTCAAGGCGGTTGTGACGACAATACGTGTCGGTAGAAATCTGACAAAAATCGACAGCCCTCAGCGAAATAGCGATGTCCCAACATCAAGATGATGAAATGCAGTTCATTCATTGTGATACAACGTTTTACGACATACAATCAGTTCAGGATTGAAAGCCAGAGATCAGGAAAGATCTTTTTATCAACACGTAATCAACACAACCCGGGCGGCGGGTTTAATCTGACAGCGTAAAAACGATTGCTCTTAGAATAAGTATCTGAGTATGAGTTACGAGCGTGAGTTATGAGTATGAGTAGATAGCCGCGCAGTCAGGGTGT
>JASFMT010000428.1:0-4033 GCA_050117455.1 Gammaproteobacteria bacterium
CATTGTTATTGATGGCTGAAGGGGTTAAGAGGCTGGGTGCATCGGGTACATCAATTGTCAGTACCACAGGACCGCCCGTAACGTTAATGTTGGCATTTTTTGTTCTGGGCGAGTCGTTTGGTATTTTGCAGGCTGTTGGCAGTGTGCTTATACTTGTTGGTGTGTATTTTGTGTCCAGGGTGCAGTCTTCTAAAAATTAGTCATCAATATAATGCTGCATCGACTGTTTACCTAAATGTCGTTCGCCGGGTTACGGATCGTAGCCCCGGAATTAGTGACTAAATGAGGCGGACTTAACAACGCGACAAAGCGGGCGCTTGAATTAATAGAAAGAATACTGCGTTGGTATAAACATTTATGCTTTGCAGGCGCTTTTTGTTGTCCAGAATTGAACTGGCTGGCTTGTACTGCTATATGAGCTAAATCCAACTCGGGACGAGTAAATTAATATGCGGATTGCGCTATTTGTTACCTGCCTGGTGGACTTGTTTCGTCCTGTCGTGGGACATGCAACGGTCAAATTGCTGGAGCAATCGGGCGCTACGGTTGTAATTCCCCGTGGTCAGACCTGTTGTGGGCAACCAGCCTACAATAACGGTGACCGTGACAGCGCCCGGTTGCTTGCCAGGCGCGTGATCGATGAGTTTGAGGGGGTCGATTATGTGGTTGTGCCATCGGGTTCGTGCGGCGGAATGATTAAATGCCACTACCCTGACTTGCTTGCCGGCGACGAGCAATACGCTGAGAAAGCCAGGCAACTGGCGGCTCGGTGTTACGAGTTGACCCGGTTTCTGGTCGAAGTCGCTGATATACAGATAACCAATGTCGTATTCAATGAACAGGTAACCTATCATGATTCCTGTTCGTGCCTGCGTGAATTAAATATCAAGTCCGAGCCCCGTCAATTGCTGCATGCGGTTAAAAGTCTTCAACTAAACGAAATGGAAGCCACCGAGGAGTGTTGCGGTTTTGGTGGCACCTTTTGCGTCAAGTACGAAGAGCTTTCGATCAACATGGTCAATAACAAGGTTAACCATATCGAACAATCGGGCGCTAACGTTGTATTGGCCGCGGACATGGGGTGCTTGATGAATATTGCCGGCCGTATCAAACGCCGTGGTATCGACGTCAGGATTTATCACATTGCCGAGGTGTTGGCGGATATGGTGCAGGACAATGGCATTGGTGGAGATTCGGCGCAATGAAGCCGACGGCACACGGCTTTGTTACTAACGTTCATCATGCGCTTGATGATCAGGGGTTACAGTCGGCATTAAAGAATGCGAAAAGTGGCTTTGTTTACAAGCGCCAACTCGCCATGGACAATCTTCCCGAGTTTGATGCATTGCGCAACGCTGCGATCGACATCAAGAACCACAGCCTGGTCCACCTGGAGCAGTATCTCACGCGATTTGAGCAAGAGGTCCAGGCCACCGGCGGCCGGGTACATTGGGCGGAAACCCCGGCGCAGGCTACAAAGATCGTTACCGACTTGTGCCGCTCCGTTAACGCCAGAACCATCACCAAGGGTAAGACCATGGTGGGCGAGGAGATTGGTTTGAACGATGCCATCATCGACAATGGCATGCTGCCAGTGGAAACCGACCTGGGGGAATACATCATCCAGCTGGCCAAGGAGCCGCCCAGCCATATTATCGCGCCCGCCATCCATAAATCGCGGCAACAGATTGCTGACCTGTTTCATGCGCATCATGCCAAGCGGGGTTTTACCGAACCGCTGGAAACACCCGAAGCGATAGTTAATGAAGCGCGTACCATACTGCGCAATGAATACGTGCGTGCCGATGTGGGAATCACCGGGGCGAACCTGTTGATCGCGCAAACCGGCTCCACGGTGCTGGTGACCAACGAAGGCAATGGTGATTTAACGGCAAGTTTGCCGAAGGTGCATATCGTGGTGGCCAGTATCGAAAAGGTAGTACCGACGCTGGAAGATGCCACGGTGTTGCTACGGTTACTGGCGCGAAGTGCAACCGGACAGGAAATGACGTCTTATACGACATTTTTTACCGGGCCCAAACAGCCAACCGATCTGGATGGCCCGGAGCAATTTCACGTGGTGCTGGTGGATAACCATCGAACGGAAATGCTGGCCAACCAATACCGGGACATGTTGCGTTGCATTCATTGCGGCGCCTGCTTGAATCATTGCCCGGTTTATAGCGCCATTGGTGGGCATGCCTATGGCTGGGTGTATCCCGGTCCCATGGGCTCTGTTTTAACGCCGCTAATGATGGGTTTGAAAGAAGGCTATCACTTGCCACAAGCATCCACCTTTTGCGGGCGCTGTGAGGAAGTGTGTCCGCTATCGATTCCTTTGCCAACATTATTACGTGAACACCGGTTTCAAATACACCAGCAACATATCAATTCGTCACAATCGCGCTGGGCGTTGGCCATTTGGGGATATGTGGCGCGGCGTCCGCGTCTTTATCAATGGCTAACCAGACTTGCCATGGGTATGCTTCATTTAGTTGCAGGAAAACAGCGCCGGTTTCGCCGCTTGCTCTTTGCTAATGCATGGACCCGGCAACGGGATTTCCCCGCGCCGCAGCGCCAGACCTTTATGAGTAGCGTACGTTCAAAGCACGACAAGGAAGCGGGACATGAGTGACGCACGGCAAAATATTTTGCAGCGCATTCGGCAGGCCAACCAACAGCGGCTGCCCGCAGATGCATCCGGTATTATTGAGCGCCGCTTACAAAAACATCGGCGCGGGCCCTGCCCGACGTGGCGGGAAGATTTGCTAACGCGGTTTGTACAAAAAGCGCAACAGGCCGCTGCCAGTTATGAGCCTGTTAAAAGTAAAGAAGACATTGTCAATGCTGTAGTCAGGTATCTTTCGGAGCAAGCGCTCGCGCCTCATATCGTGTGTGCTGGCACAGCGAAACTCAACGAATTGGTATGGCCTGAAACGCTTAAACTGGAAACGCGTGCAGGGACGGTGGATGACAGCGTGGTATTGGTGGAGGCGTTTGCCGGAATTGCCGAAACCGGTAGTATCGTGATGCGCTCGGGTAAGGAAACACCGGTTAGCCTTAACTTTTTGCCCGACCATTTCTTATGCGTGGTTCCTGTTGGCAGTATTGTAAATACGATAGAAGATGTATGGCAACGTCTGCGCGCGGAAGAAAAACCTTTACCACGCGCCATCAACCTCATCACCGGGCCTTCCCGTACCGCCGATGTGGAGCAGATCATCCAAATGGGCGCGCACGGTCCCCGCCGGGTGCACTTGCTGTTGCTGGATCCAGGTTAATGTTTTTAGCGTTAAGTTTTTAACGTCAGGCTTTTACGGCGAGCCTGTGCTGGTAAAGCAACGGTTCCGTATAGCCGTTGGTTTGGTCATAGCCTTTGAATATTAAATCGCAGGCGGCCTGGAATGCGATACTGTCGTCAAAGTCCGGCGCCATTTTCCGGTAACTGGGGTCATTGGCGTTCTGCTGGTCTACTTTTTCCGCCATGCGTTGCAGAATACTCATTACCTGTTGTTTGGAGCAAATACCATGCAGTAACCAGTTGGCAATATGCTGGCTGGAAATGCGCAGCGTGGCGCGATCTTCCATCAAACCAATGTTGTGAATGTCCGGCACCTTGGAACAGCCGATTCCCTGGTTTACCCAGCGTACCACATAACCCAGAATGCCCTGGGTGTTGTTTTCCAGTTCCTGCTGAATATCATCATCGGTGGGTTTGCTAATCAGTAACGGCAAAACCAGCATATCGTCCCTGGACGCACGTTTGCGATTACTGAGCTGTGTCTGTTTCTCGCGTACGTTGACTTGATGGTAGTGCATGGCGTGCAGCACCGCGGCCGTGGGCGAGGGCACCCACGCCGTGTTGGCGCCCGCCAGCGGGTGCGCGGTTTTACTCTCCAGCATTTCTTTCATTTCGTCGGGCTTGGCCCACATGCCTTTACCGATTTGTGCCTTGCCCTGAAAGCCACAGGCCAGGCCAATATCCACATTGCTGTCTTCATAAGCCTTGAGCCAGGCTGAGTCCTTCATTTCG
>JASFMT010000429.1:0-4028 GCA_050117455.1 Gammaproteobacteria bacterium
TTAATGTGTGTAGTACCGTCATCGGGAAATACAGCAGATGAAAGCGAATGATGTATTTTGTCGACCAGATGATCTATCGACAGCAGCTAAAAACATTTTAGTTCAAACATTATACTAAATCATGAAAAGAAAACCGATATCGCTAAAAAGGCTGCTATAACAATTTAATTCAGCTTTAAGGCACCGTAGCTCATTAATCGGTAAAATGTTCCCCCAACGCAACCGGATAACTTTGCGGGAGACACCAGTTTTCAGGTAAACACGCCATCGTAATGATGTCATCAGCGTTTACCGGACAGCCAGGTGAGCCATTATCGCACACTGAAATTCACCAAGGCGGAGTACACTGCGCAAAATATCGGCAACGAGAGTGACCGCGGATTAACAGGATTGTGGTAACAAACGTGTTTTATGAGTATTACCGGTCATGGACGGCCTTAGTGTTAAGTTGTTCGCTATTGTTTACCATCGCCGGTTTGACAGGATGTAGTTCCACTGCGCTGACGAAAAGTCAACGCAGTGTATTGCTGGATCACGTGGATCTGGTAGCTGATGCGATCCATCTGTCTATCGTGCGCTCCCAACAACCTCTTTACCAATTTCACCGGCAACACGGTGAATGGCCGACGAACGAGCGTGATAAAGCGGCATTTGTGGAAGCCGCCGGTACGTCTCTGACCAAACACGGCGTAGAAAATCTCAAGTTATTGAGCATTGACAATGAAGAAATCCTCATTGAATTTTACTTTTCCAGGAACCGGACGCTGCAAATTCCACCCCTTATTGAATCCTGGATCGTGATATTTAGTGGTAGGAGTGGACAGAAGCTGGAGGTGGTATCGGTATATCCTAACTGGTGTGAACCCGCGGAACTGGCGCGGCAGACGGCGTACGACGCCGAGATTATTGCCCGTTTACAAATGGAATTCCGGCGTCAATTGGCTGAAAAACTGAAGGCTTACGAGGTAAAATTAAATGAAACCATTAATGAATCCGTGTAACCGACCGGTGAGACAACAATGAGCAAATTGTTTTACTTTGCCTACGGGTCCAACTTGCATCCGGTGCGGCTGACCGCCCGAGTACCGTCCGCGCGCTTGCTGGGACTGAAAACCGTGCCCGAATACCGTCTGCTGTTTCACAAACGTCACCACGAAGACAGCTCCGGAAAATGTAATATGTTCTATACGGGTCGGGACGAGGATGTTGTCATTGGCGCCATTTATGAAATGGCGGCAGACCAAAAACCGTTACTGGATCAGTGTGAGGGTACCGGCTACCGTTGCGATTCAATGACCCTGGAGTTTAATGGCGGTGAATACGAGTGTTTTGTGTATATTGCCGAAGACAGTCATATCGACGACGAACTGGTGCCGCACTGCTGGTACAAAAACATCGTGTTACTGGGTGCGGAATTCCACAATCTGCCCGAAGATTACCTGGAGGTTATACGCAGCGTGCCGGCGGGGACCGATCCGGATAAGGAGCAACACGAGCGCCATTACCGGTTAATCGACGAAATGAAAGCGTATTTGCACTCGCAACAGAAAATTGACCGCGCAGATTAACAGTCTGTTAGCTGCAATGGCGCAAGCCGCGTGCCATATGACATTCCGGCGCGATTTAGCAGTGTTAAGGATTTGCCAGTGTAAAGAGAGCTGCCGGTATACCGGGGGAAAGAGACTGAATATTTAATGGACCAGGCGGCTGCCAGGTACGCGGACTTTTTTCGTTTTTGTTTCCTTAGTTTCTTTTGATTCGCGCGACGCGGTTGAGGTCTCATCCTCGGTGCTGTCATCTGCCACGGCCATCGTTTGCGTCGCTTCCGGAGCGGGCGATACCGATTCTGAGGTTGAAGCTTTGACTTTTTTACCCGGTTCCTGAGTATCCGGTGTGGAGTCAGGCGGCGTTACCGCTGAATCAGGGCTTCCCGGGGGGCTTTCGGTGCTTTCGCGACCTTCAGCGCCCATGGATGCCGTTTCTGTTTCAGCCGTATCCGCCGCACTGATCCTGGTTCTTCCTAGACTGTCCTTATTATTAGTCGTGTCTTCCTGAATGTTAGTTTTGGGTGCTTCACTTTCTGCCTTTTCGGTCACTGCCTCATCCGTAGACCTGGTCAGCAACTGATTGGGAGAAACCTGTAGTTTATTCACTTCGACGGGATTGGTGCACAATTCAGATGCACCTCGAGCCAGCTGCTCATGCACTTTCTGGTAGCTTTCGGTCATTTTATTGATGAGAGTGGCGGTTTCCCGGAAGTGTGTGGTGACCTGATCCTTGTAATTCATGAGATCCTGCTCGGATTTACGTAATTTTTCTTCCATTTCGCGTTTTTGCTTCCTGGAAAAATCATCCAGTTTAGCGAAATAGAAGCCGGCCATACCACCAATTACGATCCCGATACAGAGATATAAAACCCAGGTCACCATCGTTTAGTTATCCTGTCGATATTTGCCGGTTTGAAACACGTTGTGACATTCTTAGAATTATTAACGTTGTTTCGTATCGGATGGCGTGAAGTGTTGTTACTTGCTGTTGTGTGCCGGACGCTTAGAATCAAATTTTGTCAGACAACGAATCACTTCAACCATCATCGCGAACCATCATTGTGTCTTCAGCAACATTCAATATAACGCATAATACAATTATCAGGTTCGTATGTAAAATTTTAGCAAGCTTTCAATAAAAATCGAACCGTTTTTTAAATTTGCACCGCTAATTCCCTGCAAATTTATTAATTTTCTTTAACTAATAACTGTATCTTATTCATTATTTCCGGTGTATCCCAGTCAATGCTACCGAATAACGCGTAGCGGATGTTACCGCGTTTATCGATGATGAAGCTGGTAGGGAATGCCATGACGTTCCATTGACGCATCGCATTGCCGTTACTATCCAACAATATGGGAAAATCCACGTTAATTTTGTTCTGCAAAAACGCTTCCACGGCCGGTTTTGGTTCAGCAATGTTGACACCGAGTATCACAAAGGGCTCATTCAGCAATTTTTCACTTAATCGCTGCATTGAGGGCATCTCGTGCACGCACGGCGGGCACCAGGTTGCCCAGAAATTTACCAGTACTACCTGATTTTTTAAGTCTCGCAGTTGTATTGTTTCACCGTTCAATGTCGGTAACTGCAACGGTGGCGGCGCAGGATCACCCGGGTAGCTCTGTAAATAACGGTCTTTTTTTCCTTCCTTGACGGGAATATTCTGCAATTCGGCAGTTTTGACCGTGCGCGGTTGCTGATTAATGGTGTCCAGAAAACGCAGCGATTGCGCCAGCAACTGGCCGAAACGTGTTGTGAACTTGATTTCATCCGCCGTGGCATCCGGCCGAAAATGAAACCGGCCCCGCATGTTTTTCAATACCTGCACATAAACATCACTGCCACTTTGCTCCAGTGCCGGAATGGTTTCCCGCAGTTGCCAATAGCGTGGTGAATATTCCGGTTGCAGGATATAAATAGGCAGATTGGTAATGCTGACGATGGGTCTTAATTCGGCCGTTTCGCCCGGGTCCGGCGTTTCAATATAAAAATAAGGGCTATTGAGTACCAGGCCGCCGAAGGAAACGTCGCGTCCATTGGTCTGTTGCCATAATCGGATCCCGCGCAGAACGGGAATGGTCGCGCGGCTTTCAGCGTATACATAAACTTTTTTATCGCTGGTTTGGCGGGCGTGATCCAGTAATTGCACTATATCGGTGCCGGCTATCTTATATATACTACTGGCGGTTTTTGGTAGAAAACGTGCTTCCAGAAAATCCGCATACCAGACTTCGATCCCGGCGCGCTGTAATTGAGTGGCGAGACTGGTAACCGTGTCCAGCGGTGTTGCGTAGGAGGGGATCCATATCAGTAATCGCCTGCCATTGGCCGGAAATACTGACAAAATCACCTCAGTGTCATCTTTTAATAATAGTGCTTCCTCGCGATGGTCCTCCCGCGCATAACCGGATTGGCTGACGATGACCAGTGACAGCGCCAGAACAAACGGCAACAGGCTCGCAAACTTCGAAAAGGCG
>JASFMT010000430.1:0-4008 GCA_050117455.1 Gammaproteobacteria bacterium
AAGGACTGCCGGCAATCATGACCATTACTCTGGCCATTGGCGTACAACGCATGGCGAAAAAAAACGCCATCATTCGCCGCCTGCCGGCCGTGGAAACTCTCGGCTCGGTCACGGTAATCTGCTCTGACAAAACCGGCACCCTCACCCGCAATGAAATGACGGTACAAACCGTAGCAACGGCCGCGGGCATCTGTGAAGTATCAGGCAGCGGTTATGAACCACACGGTACTTTTAGCCTTGACGACCGGGATGTCACGACGGACAACTTTCCACTACTGCGGGAAATCGCGCAAGCGGGACTACTTTGTAATGATGCAACGTTAACCCATGGCGAGGGCCAGTGGTTGATGCAGGGTGATCCCACCGAAGGCGCGCTGGTTACCCTGGCGCTGAAAGCAGGTCTTGACCATGACCATTGTAACAGCCAGTTTCCCCGCACCGATGCTATTCCTTTCGAATCGGAGCACCGTTTTATGGCGACGCTCCACCATGATCATGCCGGTCACGGTTTTATTTATGTAAAGGGTGCACCAGAGCGGCTACTGGAGATGTGCCGCTACCAACGCATGCGAGGCGATGATGTTGTGCTCGATAGCGCATATTGGGAAACCACGATGCACGCCATGGCGAGCCGGGGCCAACGCGTGTTAGCTATAGCCTTTAGCTATCTATCAACGCAACAACAAAGTATCAGCTTTTCCGACGTCCAAAGCGGCCTCACCCTGCTGGGTTTGGTAGGGATCATTGATCCGCCCCGCGAAGAAGCCATTCAGGCAGTGGGTACCTGCCGCTCAGCTGGCATTCGCGTCAAGATGATAACCGGCGATCATGCGGTCACCGCCCGGGCCATCGGCGTACAAATGGGTATTGGTGACGGCAAAACCGTGATTTCGGGGCCTGAACTGAATGAGTATAGCGACGCTCAATTACAGGAAGCGGTACAGCGCTCTGACGTATTTGCCCGGGTATCACCCGAACAGAAACTCCA
Organism: Gammaproteobacteria bacterium; assembly: GCA_050117455.1. Lineage (GTDB taxonomy): Bacteria > Pseudomonadota > Gammaproteobacteria > SZUA-152 > SZUA-152 > JAKEGK01. Next base: position 989 of record JASFMT010000430.1, read on the forward strand.
GCTGGTAACCGCATTGCAGTCATTGGGTGAGGTGGTGTCCATGACCGGGGATGGTGTTAATGATGCACCTGCATTGAAAAGGGCCGATGTAGGTGTTGCCATGGGAGTAAAAGGTACGGAGGTGTCCAAAGAAGCTGCGGAAATGGTACTGGCCGATGATAACTTTGCGTCCATTGAAAAAGCCGTGGAGGAAGGGCGAACAGTTTATGACAATCTTAAGAAATCCATTATGTTTATCCTGCCCACCAATGGTGGCGAAGCTTTTACTATTATCGCCGCCATAGTAATGGGCCGCATGTTGCCTATTACACCGGCGCAAATTCTCTGGATCAACATGATTACGGCGGTCACCCTCGCCCTGGCCCTCGCTTTCGAACCTCCTGAACGCAACGTCATGAAGCGGCCACCGCGCAATCCCCGCGAACCGTTATTATCTGGTTTAATTGTCTGGCGCATTGTGTTTGTATCGCTGATCCTCGTCATCGGCACTTTCGGACTGTTCATCTGGGAAAGAGAACAGGGAGCGTCTATTGAGTTGGCCCGCACGGTGGCCGTCAATACACTGGTGATGTTCGAAATATTCTATCTATTCAGTTCGCGATATTTATTGGCACCGGCGCTGACACTGGAAGGGATTTTTGGCAATCGTTATGTCCTGTATGCCATTGGACTACTCATACTATTCCAACTGGCGTTCACATACCTGGGGCCTATGCAATTATTATTCGCCACCGAAGCTATGTCTGTTATTGCCTGGGCACGGGTGATAACGGTGGCATTTACCGTGCTGTTATTGGTAGAAATTGAAAAAACATTAATCCGTCACTTTACTCATCGGCCAATGCAAACGCCTTTCGTTGAGCCCCGTCGAAAATAACCATTCGATCAAAGCTAATCCTATCAGGATGCATTGGCACCGCAAGGAGGAACACTATGAATGATATCGCTGCCGTAGAAACGCAACCACTGAATGCGCAGGAGTTAAACAATATCAATGCTTACTGGCGTGCAGCCAATTATCTGTCCGTTGGGCAAATATATCTGCGTGACAATCCCCTGTTGCGGGAACCTTTAAAAAAGGAACATGTCAAGCCACGGCTTCTTGGACACTGGGGAACCACGCCCGGCCTGAATTTTATTTATGTACATTGTAATCGAATCATCCGGCAACATAACTTGAATATGATTTACATCGCGGGGCCTGGACACGGCGGACCCGGGCTGGTCGCCAATACCTGGCTGGAAGGTAGCTACAGCGAGTTTTATCCCAATATAACAATGGACGCTGACGGCATAAAGAAACTGTTCAAACAGTTTTCCTATCCCTACGGTATTGGCAGCCATGTGACGGCGGAAACACCGGGATCCATTCATGAAGGCGGGGAACTGGGTTATGCCCTTTCCCACGCTTACGGAGCCGTTTTCGATAACCCGGAGTTAATCGCCTGTTGTGTTGTGGGTGATGGTGAAGCGGAAACCGGGCCCCTTGCCACGGCCTGGCACTCCAATAAGTTTCTGAATCCCGCCGAAGATGGCGCCGTGTTACCGATACTGCATCTTAACGGCTATAAGATTGCTAATCCCACCGTACTGGCCCGGTTACCCAATGACGAGCTGCACCAATTGTTTGTTGGTTATGGGTACAAACCTTACTTCGTGGAAGGTTCGGAACCTGACCGCATGCATCAGAAGATGGCAGCGACCCTGGACACCATCGTCGATGAAATCCAGACCATTCAACACAACGCGCGAACCAACGGTGCGGCGAAGCGCCCTCTTTGGCCCATGATTGTACTGCGAAGCCCCAAAGGCTGGACCGGCCCCAAGGAGGTAGACGGTAAAAAAACGGAAGGTTATTGGCGTTCGCACCAGGTACCCTTTTCCGACACGGTTGAAAACAGCAAGCATCTCAAATTACTGGAAGACTGGATGCACAGTTACCGACCCGAAGAGTTGTTCGATGACAACGGCTGCCTCAAGGAAGAGCTTCGCGAGATGGCACCCACCGGTCGCTACCGCATGGGTTCCAACGCTCATGCCAATGGTGGTGAACTGTTGCGAAATCTGAAGTTGCCTGATTTTAATGAATACGCTGTTAAGGTCAGCAAACCCGGGCATTCCTTTGGCGAAGCAACGCGCGTCATGGGGCAATTTCTGCGCGATGTCATGAAACGCAACCTGGACAGCAAAAATTTCCGCGTCGTGGGCCCGGATGAAACGGCATCTAACCGGCTAAGCGCATTGTTTGAAGTCACCAATCGCCGCTGGATGGCGGAAACATTACCGGAAGACGATCACTTGTCACCGGACGGTCGGGTCATGGAAATACTTTCCGAACACACCTGCCAGGGCTGGCTCGAAGGATATTTATTGACCGGCCGTCATGGTCTGTTTTCCTGTTATGAAGCATTTATTCACATCGTGGATTCCATGTTTAATCAGCACGCCAAGTGGATCAAAGTCAGCAAGGAGATTCCCTGGCGCCGGCCCATTGCGTCGCTGAATTACCTGCTGACCTCCCATGTCTGGCGCCAGGATCACAATGGCTTTTCCCACCAGGACCCCGGCTTCATTGACCTGGTGGTCAATAAAAAAGCCGACATTATCCGCGTATACCTGGCCCCGGATGCCAACACCCTGCTATACATCACGGACAAATGTCTGCGCAGCCGCGATTTCATTAATGTGATCATTGCCGGCAAACAACCGCAGCTCCAATGGCTGGACATGGATTCCGCCATCAAGCATTGCAGTGCCGGTATTGGTATCTGGGACTGGGCCAGTAACGACCAGGACAGTGAACCCGATGTGGTCATGGCCTGCGCCGGCGATGTCCCTACCCTGGAAACACTGGCCGCGGTGGATTTACTGCGGCAACATATCCCCGAGCTTCGGATCCGCGTAATCAACGTTGTTGATCTTATGACCATGCAACCCAGGGAAGAACATCCTCATGGGTTAACGGAGAAAGAGTTTGACAGCCTGTTTACCACTGACAAACCGATTATTTTCGCGTTCCA
>JASFMT010000431.1:0-3991 GCA_050117455.1 Gammaproteobacteria bacterium
CCCAATGTATCCAATGTGTGGGAAAAGATGCTGCAGGGTAAGTTATCGGACCTGAAAAGTGGCGAATACAATATTATTCTGGGCAAAGGGCTGGCACGTTCGCTGGGCGTCACTGTGGGTGACAAGGTCATCCTGGTAACACCCCAGGCCATGACAACGCCCGCCGGTATACTACCACGCCTCAAACGTTTTACGGTTACCGGCACCTTCGAAGTGGGACACAACGACTATGATACCGCCATGGCGTTTGTTCATATCGACGATGTGGCGAAACTGTTTCGCATGGGGGATGCGGTGACGGGGGTGCGCCTTAAAGTGGATGACTTGTTCCAGGCGCCCTGGGTTCGACGAGACCTGGCCAGAACCCTGCCCGGGTTGTACTGGCTAAGTGACTGGACGCTGCAACACGCCAACTTTTTCCGGGCGGTGAACATCGAAAAACGCATGATGTTTTTTATCCTGATGCTGATTGTCGCAGTGGCGGCGTTTAACATAATGGCGTCGCTGGTCATGGTGGTCACTGACAAACAGGCTGATATCGCCATATTGCGCACCCTGGGTGCCAAGCCGCGAAGTATCATGTATATCTTCCTGATCCAGGGCGCTGTTATCGGCGTAATCGGTAACATACTGGGCGCCATAGGCGGCATTACACTGGCGTTGAATGTGGAAACGGTGGTGCCGTTTATCGAGAATCTGTTCGGCGTGGATTTTATGCCGGCAGATGTCTACTACATCAGCGACTTTCCCTCCGAATTGCACTGGGACGACGTGATGCAGATCACGTCTGTCGCATTTTTATTAAGTCTGGTTTTTACCATCTATCCTGCCTGGCGGGGTTCCCGCACGCAACCGGCGGAGGCATTGCGCTATGAATGATGTCGCTGCCAATACCATCGAGTGCCAGAATGTCTGCAAAACTTTTTCGGAAGGCAATCTGGCGGTTGAGGTGCTAAAAGGGGTTAGCCTGGAAGTTAAAGCCGGTGAGCAACTGGCGATTATGGGAAGTTCCGGCTCCGGTAAAAGCACGTTATTACATCTGTTGGGTGGTCTGGATCGTTGTACCAGCGGCACGGTGAGCATCAATGGCCGGCCCATTTCCAAACTGGATGAAACGGCACGCGGTCAATTGCGTAATCGCTATCTGGGTTTTGTTTACCAGTTCCATCATTTGTTACCCGAATTTACCGCACTGGAAAATGTCGGCATGCCGTTATTGATCCGCGGTGAATCAACCAGTGTCGTCAAAGAAAAAGCCAGTGATATGCTGAACAAGGTGGGGTTGGGCGCGCGGCTGCAACACAAGCCCGGTGAGTTATCGGGCGGCGAGCGGCAACGCACGGCGATTGCCCGGGCGTTGATTACCGACCCGCTGTGTGTGCTGGCCGATGAACCAACGGGTAACCTCGATAATAAAACCGCCCACGTTATTTACGAGCTGATGTTGTCATTGAATGCGGAGTTTGGGACCGCCATTGTTATGGTGACCCACGATGCGGATCTGGCGAAGCACATGGAGCGGATTCTGGTGCTGGATGACGGTGTGATACACAGGGCGTAACTTTACGTCCGTTACGCCCGTTTCGTTTCAGTGAACATGCTATTGGTCGGAGTGGGTTTCGGCGTTCCGGGTGCGCAACGCCTTACGTCGATGACGGGCTTTGCGTTCCTTCCAGTTTTGTACGACTTTCAGCCGCCACAGGCCGCGTAATATAATAAAGCCCAGCAACGCACTGACGACGGCCATAACAAAACAACCCAGCAGAAACGGTTGCCAGTGAGTGCCCAGGCTCTGGGTAATCCATTCCATGGTTAATTCAAATTTGATTTTTCTGGGTTGCTGGCCCAGGATCCATGTGCCAACTTTATAGGCAAAGTAGAACATGGGCGGCATGGTGAACGGATTGGTAATCCAGACCAGGACCACCGACAATGGCAGATTCACGCGTAATATAATGGCGGCGATGGCGCTCAGTAACATTTGAAAGGGCACGGGAATCCACGCAAAAAATAAGCCGACAGCGAAGCCACCCGCGACCGAGCGCCGGTTGAGATGCAACAAGTTGGGGTCTTCCATCAGTGGCCGCACAATGCGAAGATGCTTGTGCTCACGAATCTTGTCGTGATGGGGCAACAGACGTTTTATAAATTGCTTTGGCATAATGTGCGTGCTTTTTAAATAACTATAACAACTTTCTACCATTCGTTGGTAGCGTTCCGCTGAGGTCTATCGGAAGTTATGCAACTGGCAAGTCTTGGGTTTTTCGCAGGTGTGCTAATAAGCCAGATGCTCGCGGTGTTGCCCCGGAAAGAATGGTCGCTTCTTATAATTGTTATTGTACCGCTGGTAGTTCGTTTTCCCGCCTTTCGTTTGGTACTCTGTCTCGTCCTTGGCTTTTTATACTCCGTTTTTGTTGCTCATGACAAGCTGGCGGAGCAAATTTCCCCCGAGCTGGAGGGGCGGGATCTGGTCTTGACCGGTACCATTGCCTCGATTCCCGATATCAATTCACAGCGTCACCGGTTCCTGGCGGATGTGATTGATTTAACCGAATTAAATCCTGAAAAAGATCGCAAAGCGTTATTGGGGACGTCGGACAAAACGCAACTTCCGCGGCGGGTACGCTTGTCGTGGTACCGCACGGATGCCGAGCTCCATGTTGGAGAGCGCTGGCAATGGGTGGTTCGCCTGAAGCGACCGCGGGGTTTCAGTAACCCGGGCGGATTTGACTATGAAGGCTGGTTGTACCGGCAAGGTATTCATGCCACCGGTTACGTGCGCGATAACGACGGTACGCGATCCCGTAATCGGCGACTGGGTGAGAGTGATCATTGGGTCTATCAGATACACCGGTGGCGCGAAGCCCTGGTGACAGGTATCCAGCAGGTTCTGCCCGGTAATCCCTATCGCGGCCTGGTTACGGCGTTGCTGGTGGGCCACCGCCAGGAAATTCGCCCGGATCAGTGGTCGGTGCTTACCGCAACCGGTACCAGTCATCTCATGGCGATTTCCGGATTGCACATCGGACTGGTGGCCGGCCTGATTTACTGGCTGGCCGGCTGGATATGGCGCAGGCTTCCCCGTGCGGCACTGTATCTGTCCGCACCCCGCGCGGCGGCGGTGGGAGCTATACTCGCTGCCTTGCTATATGCCGCGTTAGCGGGATTTACCTTACCCACGCAACGGGCGGTTATTATGGTCAGTGTTGTGATGGCGGCGATATGGACGCAACGCCCCATTAATCCTTCGCAGATATTGTCACTGGCGATGCTGGCGGTACTGTTATACGACCCGGTCGCGGTGATCTCCGGCAGTTTCTGGTTATCTTTCGGCGCGGTGGCTGCCATTTTTTATACCATGGTGGGGCGTTTACCCATCAAACACTGGTGGTGGAAATGGGGCAGGGTGCAGTGGGTACTGGCGGTGGGTCTGGTTCCCATTTTGCTGTTCGCCTTTCAGCAGGTGCCGCTGTTATCACCACTGGCCAATTTTATTGCGGTTCCGGTGGTCAGTTTTATGACGGTGCCGTTCACCCTGTTAGGCGGTACCTTATTATTCCTGGCCCCCACTATTGCTGGCTGGATGATTGCCACCGCAGCCTGGAGTCTGGCATTATTGTGGCCACTGTTGCAGGCAATGGCGGGATTCGAGCCATTGTTGTGGAACTCCGGTCAGCCGCCGGTATGGACCTTGTTACCGGCATTGCTGGGTATCCTGTGGCTGCTGGCGCCAAAAGGCATTCCCGCCCGGTGGATCGGCGCCCTGTGGTTGTTACCCCTGGTATTTTTCCCACGGCAGAATATCGACCATGGGGCTGTGGTCCTGACGGTGCTGGATGTGGGACATGGTCTTGCCACCGTGGTAAAAACCGCGAACCATGTCCTGGTCTACGACACCGGCCCGCGCTACAGTGCGCAATTTGACGCGGGTGACGCGATTGTGGTTCCCTATTTACAGCATCAGGGTATCCGGTCCATAGACCGGCTGATC
>JASFMT010000432.1:0-3989 GCA_050117455.1 Gammaproteobacteria bacterium
AATATCGCCAGTGGCGACATCTGGTGGTCTCATGAAATATACCGTATTTTTGGCCGCCGACCTGACGAATTCAAGCCTAGCTACGAGTCTTTCCTCGCCGCGATTCATCCCGAGGATGTTGAACTGGTAAAAAATAGCGAACAAAATGCCACGAAAACCGGCTATCACGACGTCATCCACCGTATCGAAAGACCGGACAATGAAGTTAGAATTGTGCACGAGTTAGGCGAAGTCGAATACGATGAATTGGGAAATCCGCAGATTATGCGCGGCACAATTCACGACATCACCGAAATGAAACGAGCCGAAGAAGAACGCAATCAATTGCAGCGCCAGTTGCAGCAGGCACAAAAAATGGAGTCGATCGGGCATCTCACAGGTGGCATTGCTCACGATTTTAATAACATTTTATCATCGATACTTGGCTTTAGCCATCTGGCTATTGCCCGCTTTGCACCCGACCGACAAGGTGCACTCGGTGAATATTTAAACGAAATAGAAAAAGCAGGCCAACGCGCCACTGATCTGGTCAAACAAATGCTGGCATTTAGCAGGGGCGACAATCAAAAACAAATTGTGTTAAATCCAAATTATATTATCAAAGAATCTGTGCAAATGCTGCGCCCGACCATTGCAACATCTATAAATATCTCTTATCAAGATTCACCAGATAGTGACATTCACATATACACGGACCCATTACAGCTACAACAAACTATTATTAATCTTGTTATTAACGCGCGCGATGCGTTAAATGGCAAGGGAAACATTACCATTAAACTCACCACCCATCACCTGCCATCCATGGAATGTACTTCCTGCCACAAACTATTCAGTGGTGAGTATGTGGCAATTTCTGTAATCGATGATGGTTTCGGCATCGGTGAAGAATATCTGGCTAGAATCTTTGAACCATTTTTTACCACCAAAGATATTGGCCAGGGCAGTGGTATGGGCCTTGCTATGGTGCATGGTTTTATTCATGCGTCTAACGGACACATACTCGTTGATAGTAATCCGGACCACGGGACATCTATACAAATGTATTTTCCCTTATGCCAGGTTGAGAATGACTCAAGTGATAACAATTTAGTTGCAAAGGACGAAATAAAACCGATAGAAGCCTTTCCCAACAGGATTTTGATTGTTGATGACGAGCCCACCATTGTACGGCTGCTCACGGACGTACTTGAACTTGCGGGATATCAGGTGGAAGCGACAACGTGCAGCACAGAAGCATTATCAATGTTCGAAAACAACCCAACGCGATACGATGCGTTACTTACCGATCAAAGTATGCCTGAGTTAACGGGAATCGAATTAGTTAATCATGTCCGAAGAATTAATTCAACGATACCTGTTATATTATGTTCAGGCTATAGCGAGAATGTTAACGAAAGCAATTGTGAAGCTTTCTCCATTAACCGTTATTTACACAAGCCCATAGACCACGAATTGCTGTTACAGACTATCCAGGAAATCATCAATAGAAACAGCGGTGAAGTTTAACCACTAACAACTTTGCAGTGGAACATTAGTAGTTGTTAATATCTAGTGGATAGCTCCCCAACGTTGCCACGGAAAGGCACGTTATCCTACCCAAACGGAAAATCCAAATACCTTCTTAACTTACTGATTTTTAAGTTTTTACTCCCCGCTCACCTTACATCGACGTATCGTCCCGTGTTATACCGCTGAACCCTCGCGCTAGCCCGACACGGTTATATGATCACACGATAATATTTAATGCTGTTTGCCAAAAATATTATAACCGATACAAGAACGTCTATGATATTGTCAATTTTCTGATCAATTTTTAATCACTTTTCGCACGCTATTACCAATGACCACTCATATCTCTAACACTGTTACTCAATCGCCGGCACATGAAGCGTTCGTTAGCCCTGATGGACAAATACATAAACGTGATACCTCCTACGAAACAACAATTGACACCCACAGCGGCGGGGACAGTACAATGTCGACAACAGTAACCGCCGTTAACGACCCGTTACATGATGAATTCCCTGTCCTGCTCGATAGAGTGACTAACGACATTGGTATAATTAAAGGCCCTAATCTCTTGATACGCCGCATCGGTATCCTTCTTGTTTCTATATTGGTAATCATTATTTTTGCCAGCACCCTTTTATCAATGTTCAAAGGGCCTGAACCTGTAGACAGGGCAACCAGTAAAATTACAGCAAAACCAGGTGCTTCTTCCTCTAGAAACCAGTTATCGCAAATACCAAATACAATGGAACTAATCCTCCAGGACAACCTGTGGAACAATGAACGGCTCAACACGATAATTACGGGTTGGGAGAAAATGGCTGCCTCCAACCGGCATGAACTTACGAAAACATCCCAGTATGAACTGTTTGTTTTCCATCTACGTCGCGAATTACAATTGGTTAACGATCTGGAAAGCGGGCATCAGCGGGTATCATATAAAGACAATCTGGAAAAACTTGCGCTAATAATGGATGTACCTGCCAATAAACAGCCAACACCCGAAAACGGCCAATACCAACAAATGATGCGGGACCTCGCCCGGGAAATCGCAGAAGTTGAACAATCCGTTTCAACACACAGACAAAATGGCGACGAATCCGAGCAGGCGCTCAATCAACGTCTCAGGAAACAGTTAGCCGCCAGTGCTCAGAAACAGGACAACAAAAAGCCAGGCGCAACAAATCCGCCAGACAGCACACCCGCCTATTCAGAACTATTTACTAATGGGCGAATTGACGAACTACTTAGCCAGTATCAACAAGCTTATAAAGACGGTAAGCTGGAAAAATTGTTATCACTATTTAACGCTGATCAGCTTGGCAAAAAACGCATTGAGAATTTAAAACGAAATTTTCAACCCATTTTTGCCAATACACATAAGCGCACTGTGACATTTAGCGATTTCAACTGGTCGGCCGACAGTGATGTGGCTATCGTCAACAGTAAATACCGCGCTACTCTGTACCTTAAAAATAATAAAGGTACGCAGGAGGTTTCCGCCCAGGCTGTTATCCGAATTCGCGCCGTTAAAAACTCCTTATTAATATCAAGTATCAATCTGGTGAACTCCCAAACAAGTGTGGATAGACCCAAAAATAATCAAGTCACCATTAGTAAACAACAGCACAGTGTTCTTTCCGCGGTTGATAATAAGCTTCCAACACCGGCGCAACTTCAGGACATAACAACGCAACTGATATCAGCCTACGAGGCCGGTAATATTAAGCGATTTAGCGCATTGTTTGCAGACGATGTAAAATCCAATGACCGGCTTGATCTGGCAGGGCTAAAGCAGGATTACGAGAACCTGTTCAACACAACATCCGACCGTCAGATGTTTATCCAAAATATCAAATGGGAAACTGAGAGCATCGGCGCCAAAGGCACCGGTGATCTTCAGGTACTGGTGTTTTCCGAGGCTGGTAGCGAAGTCTATTCCCTGGAAGGCAAAATACAAATAGTTGCACAACTCATTGGCAATGAGGCGAAAATAACCCATTTGTATCATATCGAAAGGCAAAAATAGACAGTTTTCCCTAGTCTACTTCCGGCCCAATGAACGTGAATTCCTTATTCCTATTTTGCGCCACCCGCTTTACGGGATCGCTGACGTTCCTAGATTCATCATCAAAATAAACTCATAACTTATTGTTTTATCGAGATATCCTGGCTATTGCATTAGCCAGGATATGTTATTTTTGATGCTAAGTTCTTGAATCCCATCACACATTTGTCTTTCCCGGCCATAAAGTTGCGTCTCGAGATACCGATATAGAGTGTGTCGAATTCCATTTCAAATTTCGTTGCTTACAACATCAAAAACCAATATACACTATTAATAGTATGTCTACCGCTGCCACTGAACAAATTACCCTGGATTCAGGTGAAGTTAATATTCGCCCCACAGAGCAACACCTCAATACCATTACTTCGGAGATCCTTCAGGTCAACAAAAACAAGAAACTTCAAAAGTT
>JASFMT010000433.1:0-3950 GCA_050117455.1 Gammaproteobacteria bacterium
CTTCAGGATATCAAGATCGGCGAACAATTGCTTCAGATCGTCATGTCCGGCTTCTGCCCAGTCGGGCGCAATAGTTTCACTCCATTCGTCCAGCGGTTGCCACTGATTATCGCTAATCCGGTAAATAGTCGTTCCCACGTCACCCACGGCATAGTCCGGTGTGGGTATTTGATATTCGCTGATAGCCTGATGGATAAGTTGTTTGTGCCGACCACTCACATAAGCGAGTATGAGCTCATGATGACTGGTGGCTGTACGCAGGTAGGAACGCGCGCGGGGAGATTCCGGCGGTGTTCCGTTGGGCAACAACGTTCGGTCAAGATCGCTGCATAGCAGGACTGAGGAATCCATTCAAATCTGTTATACCGGTTGGTTTTGATTAGCGACCAGTATACCAGAGATCAGGAAACGTCGCGGTGCAATTCCCTGTTTTGCTTGGGGACGGTCAACCCGTAATAATCATCAACGCAGGCAATAGCGCGCAGTTTGTCAAGATCATTAATAATGACATGCTTACGCAGCACGCGAATAATTTCTTCAACCTGGAAGTGGGTAAATTGCCGGCTCACCGTTTCCACCGCCAGTCCCAGGTAATTACCAATATCGATTCGGGTCATGGGCAGGTGGAATTCCCTGGCAGAAAAACCGCGCTTGTGCAGCCGGTCGGAAATATTCAATAGAAAAGCCGCGACCCGCCGCTCGGCATTCATCTTACCCAGCTGGATTAGCAACTGCTGGTCCACCAGCAATTCCTTACCCATAAGGCGGTGAACCTGGTGCTGCAGAGTCTTGATCTGTGACATCGCCAGTTCCAGGCGCGTGAAGGGTATTTCGCAGATACTGGTCATTTCCATGGCTTCTGACGTTGAGCTAAACTCGTCATCGCTTACGCCATCCAAACCTACTAATTCACCGGGCAAGTGGAACCCAATAACCTGTTGTTCACCAGTGCTCATGGTGGTGTAAGTTTTTATCGATCCGCTGCGTACGATATAGATGGCATTAAACCGGTCACCAGGCCGATAAATTTGTTGCCCCCGTTGCAACGGCCGGGGTTGCTTCACAATTTCTTCAAACTTTTTCAGTTCCGAGGTATTTAACCCGTTGGGCAAACAAAGATCACGTAGCCGACATCCACTGCAGGTAATTTTGATAGGTTCCATATTCGCGTCCTTATATTTTGCTTAATGTGGTGCGACAATTGTGGTTAAGGCAACACCCGCAATTCGATTGACCCCATAACACACCTAAGAATTGTTTTACTATCAAAAATTCCATTCTCCGTGTCATTGCCAAATCGCAATCAGCGTGCCGTGGATCTGAAAAAATCTCCTATAGAAAGTACTTATATGCAATAGACAGCACGCCGTCTACTGGTAGATACCACAATAATCTCCACCTAAAATGTAAAGAAATATTATCGTAATAGGGGTTAACCCCTACCTGATAAGCAGGGGCAACAAGGTATAAACGCTATCAATAGCAAGCGGGAATATCCGGCCAGGAAAGTGACGTATTTCAGATAGATACTTAAAGCTGATCGCCTGGTCGGTTCAAAAATCGGAGAAATTTTCACCGTCTTCAGGCTGACACAGCTAATATAGAAAATGGTGAAACAGTTCTTATAACATCAACAACGTTAACGGCAAACAGCGGGTGCTAACTTGCCAGTATCCGACAGGGTTTGTGAATGTTGATTTTTGGTCAACAAATAAAGGGAATCGCAGTATGCTGCTCTAAATTGCATCTGGTTTAATGCTTCCTCCGCCTGATAGTTGCCATTGCCTGCCGCGCGCTCAAACCAGAGTTTTGCCTTGCGGCGATTCGCCTCAATACCATTACCAGCAATATACGCCATTCCCACATGGTACTGCGCATGAGCAAGATTCTGTTTGGCCGCTTTCAAATACCAACCAAATGCGGTTTTATTGTTCTTTTCAACACTCAGCCCCTGGCTGTACATGCTGCCAACATTAAGTTGCGCAATGGCGTTACCCTTTTCCGCTGCCTTGCGGTACCAATACAACGCCTTTTCGTTATCCGCGTTAACCCCCTGTCCCTTGTAATATAATGTACCCAGGTTGTTTTGAGCCTGAGCATGCCCCTGACGCGCCGCCTTCTGGTACCAGGTAAACGCCTTTTGGTAACTGGCTTCAACACCCTCACCACGTTCATAGGCATATCCCAGGCTGTTTTGTGCCGATGCATAACCTTGTTGGGCCGCTTCACGGTACCAGCGTACCGCGTCACGAAGGTATTTTTGCTTATCGTAACTCCTGCCATATTGATATTGCAGGCGCGGATTGGCGGGATCCCTGTCCAGCGCCGCCTCACATGCCGACAACGCCGCGCTGGCATCAAGTTCATTCCAGGCAATGCCCGTTGCTATTTTGTTGGGATCCTGAGGATGAGCCGCGAGCCGGTCACATTCGGTAACCGATTCGTCCTGCGCCAGCACATCGGCAGCAATGACAGTAAGCAACAAAAATAATAGAAAATGTAATCGGAATACGTCACGAGCTATAAACAGCATAGCTAAACTTCTCTCTCAAAATAGTGATCTACATATGGTTATTCACCGTGCGGTAGTGCAAAACCAGTTAACCACCGGGAATCTAACAGTAGAAAAAAGACAGGCCCGCGCGAGGGCTGCACACAGCAGATACATCAACCGAAGCCGATGTCGTATTGGAATAAACCAACAGAAAAACCGCTGACAGGAATAACAACTCAGGCAGGGATATACGACTCATAATACTCTCTCCTAACGGCTGCGGTACCGGCGGGCGAATGCCGCCATAGCCATTATCCGAACATACATCATCGTATCATGATTATTTTTTAACCACATAATTTATTATTACATAATAATCAATAGGTTACAGGTTATTTGATAATCCAATTCTCGGTCGTTACCCGGGTGTTTTGTCGCGTTTGTGTATTTAGCGCGACGCCTGGCTGGCTTATTGGATCTTTTGATAACAAAGTACCTCCTATAACTAAATTCCTTGAATCAACGGCAAGTCTCGCTTAACCAATGACAAACCGGTGACCACCACAGAGACATCAATCCGGTTGATTTGAGATTCACCTGAACAACTACAATGTAAGTAGCAGACCGTTGTTAGCTGATACGCTGTTGCTTTCCGCTTTTTAAATTGCCTGGTCCTCACCGGTATTGCTATCATGAAACCATAAACAATACCAACAACGGGGATGGAACTGCTTTATGCTCAGCCGTATCAACCACACTAGCGCCGCGCATTATTTTTTTCATAGTATTTCGGACCGACTCCAGAACCTCACTCAATATCTTTATCGTCCTGACCGGTATCTGCCGCTGATACTCCTTGTGCCATTGCTGTTAAGTGGATACGCGCAAACAGCCCATGGCCAAGTGTTTGTTGAATCCAATTTACTGTTAAGCCCATCGTTCCGGTTCGATGAACTGAACTGGAATATCGCAGGGAACCCACAGGGCACTAATCCGAATATCGCCGCTGAATCCAAATGGAAAAGTTTAAAGTCGGCACAACTGCAACTGGGCAGTGAAATACTGGTCAACCGGGTTTTCTATTTTCGTGGTTCAGGCAGTTACAGCTACACGCTGGATGGCAGCAACAGTTCTGCTGACTATGCCGGTGACAACCGAAGCCTGCAACAAACCGGCGTCGATAGTGATGCAGACGGCAGTTATCTCACGGATATTGATATCGCCGCGGGCATGCTCATTGTGTTTTACGATGATGAGGTCGGTGGTACGTTAACGGTCATACCGCAAATCGGCTATTCGGTCCATGAACAAAACCTCCTTATCAAGGACAGTTACCAACAGATACCCTCCCCCACGTCGCTATCGTTGCCGGAGTCCGAATATAACAGTCGCTGGTACGGGCCATGGATCGGCGTTGCCCTGCGCTTTCAGGCGTCCTGGACATCCGCCATCCACT
>JASFMT010000434.1:0-3947 GCA_050117455.1 Gammaproteobacteria bacterium
GCATCGACGCCGGACTGACCATTATTCCCCGCGGCGGCGGTACCGGTTACACCGGCGGTGCGGTACCGTTACAGGAAAACTGCGCCGTGGTGAACACGGAAAAGCTGGATCATATTGACAAAGTCACTAAGCGCCAGCTTGAAGGCGTCAGCGACCCGGTCACCACCATCGAAGTGGGCGCCGGTGTCGTCACCCGCCGAGTGGCGGAACAGGCGGAAGCCAACGGCCATGTTTTCGCCGTGGATCCCACCTCGCAGGATGCCTCCTGTATTGGCGGCAATATCGCCATGAATGCCGGCGGCAAAAAAGCCGTGTTATGGGGCACCACACTGGACAACCTGGTGTCCTGGCGCATGGTGACACCGGACGCCAACTGGCTGGAAGTCACCCGCATTAACCATAACCTGGGCAAAATCCATGAGCAGGAAATGGCGGAGTTTCGCGTTGACTACTACCAGCGGGATGGTAAGACACCACTGAAAGATCCTGTCACCTTGCGCATCCCCGGCAGGGAATTACGCAAGCAGGGTTTGGGCAAAGATGTCACCAACAAGTTTCTCGGCGGCCTGCCCGGTATCCAGAAAGAAGGTTGCGATGGACTTATCACCTCCGCCGTCTTTGTCCTGCACCGCATGCCGAAACATATTCGCACCGTGTGCCTGGAGTTTTTTGGCGCGGACATGGGCATGGCGGTACCGGCCATTGTTGAAACAAAAAACTACCTGGACAGTCTTCCCGACGTGCAACTGGCGGGCATGGAACATCTCGATGAACGTTACGTCCGGGCGGTGGATTACAGCACCAAGGCACCGCGCCGGGAATACCCCAAGATGGTCCTGGTGCTGGATATCGCCAGCGAAGATGAAGGTAAAGTTGCCGAATCCGCCTCCCGGGTGGTGCAAATGGCCAATGCCCGCAACGCCGAAGGTTTCATCGCGGTGAGCCCGGAAGCCAGGCACCGGTTCTGGCTCGACCGCAGCCGCACCGCCGCCATTGCCGCGCATACCAACGCGTTTAAAATCAATGAAGACGTGGTGATTCCGCTGGACAAGCTGGCCGAATACAGCGAAGCCATCGAACGCATTAACATCGAACTTTCCACCCGCAATAAACTGCGCATCATCGACGAAGTCATTGAGTTTCTCGACGGTAGCCTGCAGGAACATGTCAAGCTCACCGATTACGAAGCCAGCGCGGAAAGTGACGAAATCGTACATGGCAAGCAACAGGCGGCGCGCACGTTACTGCGTAAAGTCAAAGACCAGTGGACCGGCCTGCTAAAACATATCGACGAACCCGCCAGCCAGCACCAGAATCTCGTCGACAACGAATTGATCAAAGAACAAAACAGCAGCCTGGAAACCATTATGAATTCCGGCGAAACCCTGTTTCGTCATTTACAGCGCCGCGATTTGCGAATTTCCTACCGCAGTAGCGTGGAACAACCGCTGAAGGAAATTTTTGCCGGCAAGGAATTCGCGCCCCTGCGCGAGCGCTTCGACAAAATACACCGTGATATCCGCAACAGCCGGTTGTTCGTGGCCACCCATATGCACGCCGGGGACGGTAACGTGCACACCAACATCCCGGTGCATTCCAATGACTATTATATGCTGCACGAAGCCGAAGAAGTGGTGGACCGCATCATGGACATTGCCGCCTCGCTGGGCGGCGTCATCTCCGGGGAACACGGCATCGGCATTACCAAGATCCAGTACCTGGATGACCAGACCATCTCGGCGTTCAGTAACTATAAAAAACAGGTGGACCCGAACAATCTGTTTAATCCCGATAAACTACTGCAAAAGCAGACACTGGAAAGTGCCTACACCCCATCCTTACGGTTACTGGAACAGGAAGCCATCCTGCTGGAAGCCAGCGAACTGGGCGAGTTAAATACCAGCATCAAGGATTGCCTGCGCTGCGGCAAATGCAAACCGGTCTGTAATACCCATGTACCGCGGGCCAATCTTCTGTATTCGCCGCGGGACAAGATTCTGTCCTCGGGACTGATCATTGAAGCGTTTTTGTATGAAGAACAAACCCGGCGTGGCATTTCCGTGCGCCACTTTGATGAAATGAACGACGTGGCCGACCATTGCACCGTGTGCCACAAGTGCCTCAACCCCTGCCCGGTGAACATCGACTTCGGCGACGTTTCCATATTAATGCGCAACCTGCTCAAGCGTCATGGCAAAAAGAAAACCACGCTCGGCACGCGGCTCTCCATTGCCTATCTCAACATGACGGACCCGCGGGCCATCAAGTTGATGCGCAAGTACCTCATTGAATGGGGCTACACGGCACAGCGCCTGGCCAACCGGTGGTACCGCAAAATCGTGCCGGCGGACAAGGAAAAACTGCCCGATGCCACCACCGGTAAAATGGCGTTAACCACGCAAGTGGTGCATTTTGTGAAAAAACCCATGCCCGCCAAGGTGCCGCGCCAGACCGCCCGCGAGTTACTGGTCATCGAGGATGACAAAACGGTTCCCATTATTCGGGATCCGCAAAAGCAAACTGACGATACGGAAAGCGTGTTTTATTTCCCCGGCTGTGGTTCGGAGCGCCTGTTCAGCCAGATCGCCATGGCGACGCTGGCGATGTTATACGATACCGGTGTGCAGACGGTATTACCGCCGGGTTACCTGTGTTGCGGTTACCCGCAGACATCCGGCGGCAACGAAGAGAAAGGTAAACAAATTTCCGTTAACAACCAGGTGCTGTTCCACCGGGTGGCCAACACATTAAACTATCTCGACATTAAAACGGTACTGGTATCCTGCGGCACCTGCATTGATCAGCTGGAAAAGTACCGCTTTGACAAGATCTTTCCCGGCTGCCGGTTAATGGACATTCATGAGTTCCTGATGGAAAAAGGTGTCACGCTGAAAAGCCCCTCCGGCGTCAAATACCTTTATCACGATCCCTGTCATACGCCGTTGAAAAAATACAGCCCCGCCAAAGTCACCAGTGCGTTGCTGCAACAGGAGGTTCCCCTGTCAGACCGTTGCTGCGGCGAAGCCGGCACCTTTGCGGTATCACGGCCGGATATCGCCACCCAGGTACGGTTCCGTAAACAGGAGGAGTTACACAAGGGCATCCAGCAACTGACGGGGGAAAACACGGTAGAAGAAGGAGAAGTGAAACTACTGACATCCTGTCCTGCCTGTCAGCAGGGACTCTCCCGTTATCGCAACGAAACAGGGTTGGACACCGATTACATTGTGGTGGAACTGGCTAACCGGCTGTTGGGGGAAAACTGGGAAGCGGACTTTATCAAACGCGCGAAGCAGGGTGGTATCGAACAGGTACTGCTGTAAAACGCTACGCGACGTGATGTTGGGTAACGGAAATTTCCTGGATATACGATTCAATGGCTTCTCGGGTTAACTGGAACACCCCTGCCAGTTCATTGAGTTGCGCCTTTAACTGGCCACTGGAATGATCTTCTTCCGTTAAAGCTTCGAGCAACACACAATACCAGGCCAGTTTAAGGGCACCGATATTGCCGCTGCTACCTTTAAGCCGGTGGGCTAGATGGCGTACCCGCGGCTCATCATCAGCAGCGATGGCGAATTCAATGCGGTCCAGGTTTCGCGAGGTATTGTTTATATATTCAGCCAGGTAGTCGCTGAAGGCATCGCTGCCAATATAATTTTTGAGCGCATCCAGAATATCATGATTCAGCAACTGTTGTTTATCTTGATCATTAACTTCATCCAACCCGGAATGAACCATCGCTTACGCCTCAAAATCGTGACACAGAACTTAACAACAACACACCCAGTGATATGCAATCAGAAGTTATGTTCTGTTTGCATGGAACTGAGCATTCATTTTAGTGTAACGTCTGCAACCTCCTAAAACTTAAACGTTTTGGTCATATATCGCTGTTACTGATACAATAAACAATCACCCAAAATTCATTAAGCTATTGTTTTTAC
>JASFMT010000435.1:0-3943 GCA_050117455.1 Gammaproteobacteria bacterium
TATATCCATTCAGGAACGGGCAGGCTGCGAAAGTCCCTCGCGCTGGTAATGTTCCCTGGCTGGGGAATGTTTGGTAGAAATTGCAGTAGCCACGTTCAGTCAGGCGACAATCCAGGGCGTTGGTGCAGGTGTTACCCGTTTACGTGATTGCCTACGTACCGCTGACATCCGCCCACGGATCCGCACCTGGGGCTCCACCTGGCAGGTGGCAGGCATTGCATTCAAGGGCTGTCACAACGTGATCAGGCCCCTTGCCCCGGGCAATGACGCCATCGTGACATGAAGAACACGCGCCAATTACATGGTTATGGTCCACCGAACCAGGGTCAACCGGCACCCAGGCAACGCCTATCGCCAAATGGCAGGCGTCACAGGTGTCGCTGGTGGGCATGTGATTAGGGCCTTTGTTGGTATCAGCGACGCCATTGGGCGTATGGCATGCAACACAGATACCCAGTACCTGGTCGTGATCAACATCAAATATCTCTGTCCAGAAATTGGTGGTATGGCATCCTTCACAAATATCGGTTGTCGGCATATGATCGGCTGACTTTCCTTCCGCCGTTATTCCGCCATGGCATGCATTGCAGGGAACATTGGTAACACTGTGATCCATCTGCACCCCGGCTAAAAAGCCGCTGGTGGTATGGCAAACGTCGCAGGGTCGGCTGGTTTCTACGTGAATCGACGGTTTACCAATCGCGATAACATTGTCATGACATGCGTCACATTCCCTGGGTAATGCCTGAAATACACCCCCGATATGGCAATCGCCGCACTCAGCAGCGACATGTTCACCGGTAAGTTCATACCCGGTGGTCAGGTGATCAAATCGTTCTCCCAATGCCTTGAATTCGTCAAGCGTTCCTGTGTCCGCAAAGGCAGGTGCGGGTAATAACACATATGGCATGAAAATCAGGAACAGGAACTGTGCGAACCTAATTTGATGTCGTCCTCGTGACATTGTAAACATCTTACATCTCCAAACATCCGGTAGGTCCGTCACGAGTCAATTCTGCGGGAGAATGGCAAACGATTCGATTTTGCCTGTATCGCGCGGTACTCAGTGGTTTTTCGCATGGATCTATCTTTGCTGTTGCAGGGTACTTAAATGGGTTAACGGGTACTATCCTGACTACTGTAACGTACATTTTATCCTATTACTGATAATTCCATTGGGTTTGACCGGCAAAATATTGATTTTCAACAATAATTACGATAGAAAAACAGATCATTATCTAAAAATAGTATATGCCGGCCTGGTTTCCAGTGAATAAACGCTCTGCCAGAGGAAAACTTTAGAGATATTAAAGTTTTCTCTGGCCGGGATTGTGACTTACAAGTTAGAGTGAATCACGTTCGACTTACTTTGCAAAGAACGTTCCTCAGCAAAGAACGTGCCTCGGCAAAGAATGTACCAGTGCAAAGAACGTTCCGGTCGACTAGTACATATGTATGACGACAACGTGTGCAACGGCCGTTAATGTCAGAAGGTACAGAGCCGGGATGTGGAAAACTCGCCAATGGTGCAGTACTTGCTCCAGCAAACTAACATAACCCATTTTAATGATGTGAAATACGTATTGTTTTAACTGTCTTTCCTGGTATTTTGTCAAGATCCTGGCATTTTTCCTGTCGAAATTGGTTATTGCCCGCATGCCTTTAGCCACTTTTTTAAGGTCCCGTTTTGAGGCCAGGTAATGATAGGTACCAAAATAAAGAATGGATATTAAGCGGGTAACATAAAGCAGTTTGCTTTCGGGCTTTCGAAAACAAAATAACGCGTATTTTGACATCCGTATTTTAATGCGATGAGCTGCTTCGTATTCATATTTTTCTATTAGCTCAAAAAAACTTTGTTCTGTGTCGGTTATTTCTGCATTTTGTCGATGCAGTAATATTGTTGCCAGCGTGTAGAGGTATCTTCCCAGTGCGCCGCTGACGATGACAAAAATTGTTGTCACTAACGCGACAGAGGCATTAATGGATCGCAGGTCAAACGAGGTGTGTAATATCACAAGGTATGCGCCTGCTGCGCCACATGCCATGTGCAGATAGTACAATGCTTCGGATTTAAGGAGACGGCGTAGCGACCGGACTCTTTTAAACACGGCATAAATTAGCGCAACCAGCATTAGCAAACCGCCAATGAGTCCGGCGTTGTAGACAAAATTGCCATCCTCCGTGAAATTAATCTGCGATATCGCAGCCCAGCCCATATAGACCAGGAACATAAAGCTTCCAATGCCGATTAATACGAGCCTGAGTTCAGCGAGTGCTCTTTGGTAATTTTCCGGAGAGTACTCGGCGGGGTATTTGTGCGCCAATATCTGGCTGGCGCCGACGACGCTTAGATTTTTTTCGCGATAAAGGGCTGGCAGGTTTTTGTCGTTGTCGCTCGCTTTCAGGCCACTTTGAATTCTATCGCTCTCCTTGATTGGAGAGTCAGTTGCTGTGTTGACGTGTTCAGGTTCAGCGACCTGTGGTCGGTTTTCAGATATCTCGGTTGTTTTAGATGCAGCAATACTTGACATTGTTATATCCCCCTATGCCTAAGTAAATAAACAGCGTGCCACTAAAAATAACGGTTAGTCACGCGTTTACAGTGTCGTTTATTGCAATGCTGTTATTATCTGGGTCAGCACCTTTATTTACTGCTTTAGTGCAACGGAGTGGTATTGTTGTTATTGGTGTGTTGCAGTTTGTAAATATTGCTCTGATAGGAGTAGGCGAATTTTAATGAAAAAAACCATTGTGTAAAGCGTTTTCACATAAATCCCATTTTTCTTAGCTTTCGATTGTTCCATGACAGGAATTGCAAATCAAACAGTGCATTGCCTACAGCAACCGTTTATCAATACAACAGATAATGGATTGCGGTAAGTGCTTGATTATCGCTTAATGGCAGACTATTTAACTAAAGAATCGGCTATGTTTTATTAGTAACGCAGGGAATGAGGAAAAACTATGGAGTTTTGCGACACGCCGGTCAGGCAACTGAAAAAATAGCTAATTGATACAGCAATGCCATGGTTGTCCTGGAAAGGCTCATGAATATGGCCAGGTGATTATCGACGCAGCGGGGATTATCGATGCCGCCTGTTGGATGATTATAGAATCTGATCGCTTACCCAATGTAATTTTTATGGGTGCAAAGAATTCACTTTGAGTAGAATCCATCTTTGAGATGTCTAACAGTCATTTTTAATCTAATTAAAACAAGGGGTTAAGTATGGCGCATCGTTCTGTTTATTTGGCTGCCCTGTTGTGTTTTGCTGCACCACAGGCTTACGCGTTAGAGTGGCCAAACCTGCAACCAATGAAAATCGGGCCACATACATATGTTATAGAACACGGGCCGCACGACGAAGTACCTGAAGTGAGTCACGGTTTTCATAACAATCCCGGTTTCGTGGTGACCGACACCGGGGTCGTTGTGATCGATACCGGCAGTAGTTATGAAATCGGCAAAATGATCCTGCGAAAAATTGCCGGAATCACCTCTAAGCCCATTACCCATATTTTTACCACTCACTTTCATGGCGATCACTGGCTGGCTAACCAGGCACTGGTAGAGGCCTATCCTGACGTAAAAACCATTGCCCATCCTGACCTGATTGCTTTATTAAAAGCGGGTGATGATAAATTCTGGCTGGATACTTTTGCCAGACGCCTGGGTGACGACTTTGCGGGGACGAAAGCCGTTATACCCAATACGCCGGCGGAAAACAGGGCGTACCGGATCGGTGGCATAACATTCCAGGTGGTATTGTTTGATAAGGCACACACGGCGACCGATTTGATGGTTAATGTTGTTGAAGAAGGCGTGTTGTTTACCGGCGATATCGTTAACAATGAACATTTTTCATTTATGGGGCATGGCAATTTCAAGGGCGCCTACGAGGCGACGCAAAGAGCGCTGGCGATGAAGCCGGAATATGTC
>JASFMT010000436.1:0-3930 GCA_050117455.1 Gammaproteobacteria bacterium
TTAGCGAGGAAACCCATCGTATTGGTCGCCCGCGCCAGTTATATGTGGGGCCGGTCAAGCGCGACTATATCCCGATTAATAAACGTAAGTGACAAAAACACCGTTAGTATCAGGCATGTCAGTATATAAAAGATCCATCTGGTATCGATAAGACAGCATAAAAGGTCCTGCTCTAACTGCGTGTGACTGGAACGCGAAGGCCCGGACCTATATAAGTTATTGAGTTTCAGTAAAAACAACTCAGATGAGCGCCGGATTTAACCCTTAAATGGCCCTTTTTGATACGAAAAAGGCACGTTTAGTAGGCTAGCAATTATCTCTGTTTAAAAGTGTCTGTTAAACTGGGGGCGGATCAGTAAAGTACTTAATTTGTTTTTAGCTGGATCCTGTTTTTCTTTGAGAGGCAGGTAATATCCGAGCCAATTTTGACTCTTGTAAGAGTGTATCTTTGATATCTTCAAAATGCGTTGACTGATTTCTGCCGAATTCTTTACTGTGGTATAACGCTAGATCAGCGCACCTGTATAATTGGTCTTGCGTAAATTCTATGTCAGCATCACCGTGGAACGTCGCAACACCAATACTTGCCGTGACGACCAGGGTATCATCAGTAGTGGCAATCTGAAGTTGCTCAATTCTTTTTCTCATCTCTTCCGCGACATTGCGCATGTCGATATCATTCGCTTTCCGAAAAATAATCGCAAATTCTTCGCCGCCAACTCGACAGGCAATATCAGACTTCCGGGTTACACTGCTAAGGGTCTTTGCGACTGTCATCAACACTTTGTCCCCGACTGAATGGCCATACTCGTCATTAATATTTTTGAAATTATCCAGATCAATCATCATGAGGCTAAAAGTTTCTTTATAACGCGCCGCATGAGAAATTTCATTTCCAAGTGCCCTGTCAAAATGACGCCGATTGTAGAGATTGGTTAACGAATCAGTATAAGTCAGTATTTCAAGTTTATTATTGTTCTCCTGTAACACTTCAGATTGCTTCTGCAACAAAACATTCTGCCGCTTGATTGCCTCATTGGCATCAACAACTTTTGATTGAAGCTGCTTAGTCAGCTTATTTATATTGTCTCTCATTAAATTAAATGAGTTAAGAAGCACACGAAGTTCGGCTGGAATAATTCGTTGTTTAGATATAACGTTAGTCGCTAACGGAGAATCGTTGTCGTCATCAGCTTTTACACTTGTTGCATCAACCACGGCCTGAATCGGATTACAAAATATATTTGCAATATACCAGCTTATGAGTCCGGAAATCGCAATACCGATCACGGCAATCATCAGCGCGACAAAGCGGACATCGCTTGCGCGTTCCTCAAGTTCTTCAAAAGGCTGGGGCACCATAACCCCCCACCCGGTTTGCGGTACAACGGTATATCCTGCAACCATATCTGCGTTCATGGCGGGTGTAAAAAATTGGGAAACGCCTGTTTCGCCCTGCATCATTTTTTGAACGGGAGGCAGGAAACTCATATCTTTACTGGTTTTTACCCAATCTGGGACAGGATGAGCAATTGCACGTCCGGTACGGTCGACGATAGCAACATGTCCTCTTCGGCCAAAAGATATTTTTTTCTGCACTTCTATAACGTGGGTCGTCGTTAAAGCAGCGATAACATACTGATTACTACTCAGCGCCTTTACGAGATAAAATGTCGTTTGATTTTCCCCTGTGCGAACCATGTCACTGTAAAATACTGTACCCACTTTGTTGCGGGCATTAATAATGATTGGCTTTAGCACTTCTAACGTTTGAGGGCTGAAGCGATCTTTTTCTACAACGGATGTAGCAGTGACACTTTTAAAAATATGACCTTCCGCGTCGGTAATTCGAATATATCTTAGAAAAAGTGAATCCAGATGCTTGGGAATTCCCCTTGCCTTGATACCTTTGATCATATTGTTCGAGATGAGCTCAAGGCTGCTTTCCACATCAGTGACATACCGCTCAAGATCACCCGTGAGATTTTTAGCGACGAGTAGGTGTTTTTCTTTTACCGAGTCGATTTCTTTATCGAGCGCAGACTCCTGTACCCAGCCAGCAAGGAATAATACCGGCAAGCTAGCGATAAGGGTAAATGTTATAAAAAGTATGTATTTGAGCCTGATTCTTGGAAGCATGCTACTCTCGTCATTATTCCATGTTGTATTTAATCGATATCGTCCATTTGTGAGTAAACATTAAGCTTCTGGGGAGCAATAATTTCGCAATTATTTCAGGGAAAACTTGAGTAACTATTTGATAAACTTATGGTATTTTTATGGGCAGAGAGACAGACCCCATTGAGAGAAAACGAGTTAGAGGGGACATCCCTGAGCCAGCTACAAGTCAATAGGCAATAGCGGTTTGTTGCACATCGCTGATCTCGAGGGTTCGGACCTATATAACACATTGAGTTTCAGTAAAAACATCACCGATGAGTACCGGATTTAACGCTTAAATGGCCCTTTTTTGATACCAAAAAGGCACGTTTAAGATCCTAGCGGTTATCTTTGTTTAAAAGTGTCCGTTAAACTGGGGGAGGTTCAGTTTGTCCCCTGTTATTCTAAAAAAACATTAATAACGGAAATGTTTCTTGCGGATATAGCAGGTGCCTCTATTGATCTTCTTTTAGCAACCATAATATTATGCTGCGATAGGCTGGGCAATTTCACTTGCTATGCCAGGCTCTAATTTGTGGTTCATATAATATGCATTTCTATACCCGTTAACCTTGATGCCCAATATAAAATGGTAATAAGAATTTTCAACAAGACTCTTTACTGCTTCTAGAATATTGTTATCCTCATGGGGGTCGTTTAGCACCACTGGAGTCTCTACCCATTTAGTGTTATCACGCTCGAATTTCGGATTCAGCCTTACCACCAATTGTGTGAAACTCAATATATGGACTTTGTTCAATCGCTTTATGATAGTAGGAAAATTTGCCCGCAAGATAGCCTCATCTATCATTGCCACAATAGTGGACAGTTCCTGGGGAATGTTTAAATAAAGCCGTAGTGGATCGGCTTCTGATAACTCTTTTATTGAATATATTGATATACCGTGCAAACTTTCAATAACTTCCGGGTTTTTAATCATTTCCGGCAAATCAGACGGTTTCGGTTTGGCAAGTTCAATTTTTGTAAGTTTTGCGAATTGCTCCCTCAATAATAGAGATAAAAATTCAATATTTATTGCTGATAGATAGCCCACTGTAAAAGAAAGCAGTCCTGTAACTTTTGCCGGATAGATGAGAGAGCAAAATGATCCCGCGAGAGTTCCTGCGATAAGCATAAATGCAATCTGAATGAATGCAGTCGGTCGTAAATCAAAATTACGATAGCGCCGTAATAATATAGCCAGGCAACCCGCATATGAGCCGAGAAATGCAGCACCGACAAGCATTGCCCAGGTGGAACCATCAAGCGCCCATGCCGCGTTACTGTCTTTAGGAATGTCAAATTGTTGTGCAATCAGCAACGTCATTAAAAATGTTACAACTGCTGCTAGCAATGAGTAACCGCAGAACTCCCAGTTTCCATAGTACTGATCTACCCGCTTTTGCACATAATCTTGGAATTGCAGGTCTACATCCTCATCCTCCATATCGAGCACTTTGTCACCGAGATAAACATTCCACACATACTTTTCCCTTCGACATATCTCCAGTATTTCGTTTTGCCGCACCCTTAAACGTACCAAACTATATGTGACCGCCAATCCAGGAAAGATTAATGTCATTACCCAAAACAATGTGTGATAGCTAACCGGCATTATCGGCGATTTATCCCACAACAACTCATAGACAGCATAGCTACAAATAAAGATCATCATATATGTGGTGAAAAATTTCCGGGCAATATTGCGAAATCTTTGAAAGCCGCGGCGCATGAACCTGCTAACCTTTGTCATAAAAATATTCATCGGGC
>JASFMT010000437.1:0-3921 GCA_050117455.1 Gammaproteobacteria bacterium
TCAAGCTGGCGCCGAAAAGCTATCAAGTAGCATCCAAGGTATTTATATATTGGACAGGTATTGTAGCAGTTGGAATACCGGCTATTTTGATTGGCTTATTGATATACGACAAATTTTTCAGTTAAGGGCTCTGACCCGAATGGCACTTAGTTAAGCTCTAAGCTTTTTAGGACGCCCTAGTTTTTCGATTCGATGTTTTGCTAATGAACGTGTTTCCATTAATAGGGGGTAAGCTTTTGGCCTTCGTTTGATCGCTCTTGGCTCTATTCGACCAGGCCGATTACCGACAGTATTCTGTGCTATTAGGGTAAATAGTACGTAGTCATCAACAGAAACACTAGCGGCTTGGGTTTGTTGACTCCATGCAATCCACAATTGCACGGTATGTTTAAAACTCAGTTGTCTTGGCACAATCCCGGAAAGTAATGACGATTGGACCATCAGCAACCGAATTAGATTGTACGCTAAAAAATATACCCACATTTCTTTTTCTACCATGTCCGGCGTTTTGCAGCTCAGTGTTTCCATGCCCAAGGTAGTTTTGATATGCCGAAGGTCCAGTTCGACATGCCAACGATCTTGATAAAGGCGTCGCAGTTCCTGTTTCGGATATACCTTGGGTGAAAGCAATGTCGTGATCAACACCTTACCTTTGGCCTTTAATTCGCGGATCGTGATGGATGCTGGCACACGATCATACGCTTCTTGGCTCATCCAGTCCGGTTTTCCCGGTTTGGGTAGCGTCACCAAGTGATCTTTGTGGCCCAGACGATACCCCTTGCGAAAATCCGTGACGCGTTTGCGAACGCCCATTTGCTCAAATACGCCATCAACGCCTTTTTCCAGCAGGGACGCTAATAAAAAATACGTACCATAGAAAGCGTCTCCTACGACCAAATCACCGGTCTCAAATGTATCCAGCATGGGACGCAGTAAACTCTGCTCACTGCCACCCTTGCCATGATAGGTGCCCATCGCCGCGTTTAACAGCGCGCCACTGAATAGACAAACCACCCCCACGATCCGACTAATGGGGAATCCCACGCCCGGCTTTTGGCCACGTTGTTGCGGATAAACGGCCTGGTTGGCCGCTGTGTCCGGCAAAGTAACGGTGGTCCCGTCGATGAGATAAACCCGCTTGCCGTGCCATCGCCAATGGTCAGCCGACTGACTGGTAATTTGTTGACCGATATAACGGGCCAATGTTGACACCATCTTTAAAGGTAACCGATGGCGAGCTTGGCAATATCCGCCCGTCGCCGTGCTGCACGGCGTTAATCCAGCGACCAGCCGCTTAATCGCAGCATCATTGACCGCCTTTTGACAGGACCGATCCTCACTCATCGCCTGCGCCAAAAACATGGATAACGTTTCCGTCGGTGGAAACAGGCGTTCGCGATGTTCCTCTGGCAGTAAACCTTCGACCGTTGAAAACAGCTCAGGGCTGGTTAGTAAATTAAAGAACCGATAGGAATCGCTGTTTTTTGTCTCTGCCTGAATGTATTGTTGTTTACAACGTACAGCTCTATTATTATTCGTCATGAAAGCTGGCCCCCGTGATCGTTATATTGTTTCGCGACAATAATGTTATCACGGGACCGGCTTTCTTTCTTTTATTTGAATAACTTAGGCTTAACTAAGTACCATTCGGCTCTGACCCCATTAATGCTCTTAGCTTGTCTCCAATCTACAAAGTTTGGCACCACTATTCGACCATATTTCTGTCGAATAAAGTCGATTCTGACCCTATTTCTTCCGCTATTTCTTCCACCCCCATAAACGTTATGCGTCCACTAGCGGTTTCGTTGCTGGTATGGCTTTTGCGATTTCATCAAGCCCTGTTTGGTTCTGATTACGCTTCATGCCTTTAATTGATTCCTTTATCAATTCCTGAAAATTGAAAGATTTTTCCTCGTGATTGTCAAAATCCCAGAGGCTGCGTTCATCCATCACAGCGTTGAAATCGCCGCCGTAAATATGCAGTGAGTGCGCTGTTTCGTTGTGCGGGTTTTCAATGTGGTGGATCGCGTCTTCGGATAAGCTGACTACTTCACCGACGTTTGACCTTAGCGTGCCTGCCGTGGTTAAACCCTTACCATCTTCTGTTCTGTTATAGAGGGTGCTAACTTCCGAGCCAATCAACTGGCCAATACAGGCAAACACGGTGTGATTGTGAATGCCACTTTGAAAGCGCGGCGGTACGCGCGCGTACAGCAAGGTTAGTTCGGGCGAATTGTGTACAATCATTTCACCGATGTCAGCATCTTTGGGAATTGCCGCATCGAGAATGGCGACGATTTCCCGGGGATTGTTGTCTATCAATGTCTGTTCAAGAAATTGTTTGGCGGCCTGTTCCCGGTTTTCTGCGCCTGCCATTGCTGCTTTACAACCTTTTGCGAATGCGTCAATTGAAAAATTAGCCATGTTGATTGCTCCTTGTTTGTTGTTTTAGGTATTCACAGTAAGATTGAAACAATTGCCGGGCGGTGTGCTCTCGACTTTGTCCACCGGTCATCGCTGCGTTGCAGCCAGTTGCGAATGCTTCGAATGTAAAGTTATTCATAAACAGTGCTCCGTGTGTTGGTGCTGTTTCTTTTGCGAGAGCTTGTCGAAACCCTCAACCTGAAACAAAGTGTAGGTTGTTTGATTTCACAATTGAATTCCCAATAATGGAAAGGTATATTTGCAAAAATGCACAGGCCTTCGAGGCAAAAACCGTTGCAGAATCAGGACAGAATATGAGCACTTTCCCGTCAAATGCAGCAGTGAAGGCCCCCGAAAAGGAAATGGAATGGAATGACCTCATGGTGATACTTGCCGTTTGCCGTGCCGGCAGCCTGTCGGGTGCGGCCCGTATACTGGGGCAGAATCACAGTACAATCTTTCGTAAAATCAATAGTATAGAAGAGAAAACCAGCGTGCGTTTTTTTGAGCGCATGCCGGATGGATACAAAATGACGGATGCCGGCGTGACGGCAATGCGCTATGCCGAACGCATTGAAAGTGAAGTTCATGCCCTGGGGCGCGAAGTACTGGGACAGGATATGCGGTTGCAGGGCAAGATAAGAGTTACCGCACCCGAAGGTATGACGGTACAGGTGTTACCGAAGTTATTCGCGGAATTTTGCCGCCAGCATCCGGAGGTATCCATTGAAATCGCCGGTGGCAGCACAGCCGTCGATCTGACCCGCCGGGAAGCAGATATTGCTATTCGCGCCACCGCTAAACCACCCGATACCAGCCTGGGCCGCAAAGTGTGTGACTTCCGGTTTGCCATCTACGCATCGCCGCAATACCTGAAAGACCACAAGAAAGTACCGTTGCAGGAACAAAACTGGTGTTTTATCCAGGGTTCAGATGGCTGGCTGGTACCGCTGATATGGAAGAAGAAAGCACACACTAAACAGTACACGGTATTCGAAAGCGGGTTGGCGATGGCGGTATTAAATGCTGCCGCCGAAGGAATGGGCGTTACTATGATGCCGTGTTATCTGGGCGATGCAGATGACCGGTTGGTTCGAGTGACCAACGTACTGGAATCGCTAACACTGGAGTTGTGGATTTTAACGCATCCCGACTTGCGGCATACTGCAAGGGTAAAGGCGCTCATGGCAATATTGTATGAAGCGTTAACACGGGACGAAGATTTATACTCCGGTCAAAAAGTGAGAAAAAAATCCAGGGTAATTTACGAACTGGAATTATAGTGCTGGCTAATGGTCGGCACGGATATTTAAACAACAAATACAAATATGCTCGGATTTCATATTTGCGCTAGTTCCCTGTCTATAATGCGTCTGCTGATTTTTATCCTGTACCCTTGTTTCGGAAAAGAAATTAAAAACCACGGTTGGTCAGGCGCGTCGGGGCCGGCCGGGTGGCCTTCTTAAAGGGCTTTGACCCTGAGGGCTCCCCATAAAA
>JASFMT010000438.1:0-3885 GCA_050117455.1 Gammaproteobacteria bacterium
CGGCATATAGGATTGATGGTAAACATACTGCAACAGCTCGCCTAAAAATGCCGCGGTAACCCGGGTATCACGGGAAAGACCCGCACCGTTATTCAATTCCATTTGAGGATCATCAAGCTTGCGCGCGGCCAGCCAGGTTTTTATAGCCTTGATGCCTTTTTCGGTCGTGCCCGGCGGTCCCATGGCATGGGCGCCCAACGACAACAACAACTGGCGCGTCATCACGTTGTTGCTGAACTTGTTGATGAACCGGATGGCTTCCGCCAGGGTGATGGAGGCGTTTTCCACCAGCAACTCGGCGTTGTCGGGTAAATCCGCTTTGGCTATTTCTCCCTTCACCGAGCCACCCAGTTGCTTCCAAACCGGCAAAAAGAAATGCTGGAAATGATCCTGCGCGCCGGTTACGCGCCGGTACAGGGTGCGTTGCTCGCAGGCCTTTGAATAACGTCCTTTAAAGGTGACTTCCCGAACACCATTCACCTGCCGGGTATCCAGCGCCAACCGTTTTGACCACCGGCCACAGCGGCCATTAACAGCTTTAACCTTGTTAACAACGCGCAACCGCGGCGAATCGGGAAACGGCGTAATCTTTACCCGATTCTTGTCAACATCAAAATGAAACTCGGTGGCCTGAAAACCCACCAGCAAGGCATTGGGTCCAACGTTATAGGTACGATACGGTTGTCCGTCAAAGGCGGCGTAATCTACCGGCGCCGGTTTGAAGTAAGAGTTATCAAAATAAACATTACCGTCGATATGCTTGACGCCGGCAATGGCGATGCGGTTTAACAGCCGCCAGAACCGTTCCGGTGTCAGGTAAGGATCACCATTACCCTGAAAATACAAATCACCCCGCAGCGTATCGCCCTCAAGCCGGCCGGTATACCAGACATTGGTCGACCAGGTGTAACCGGGCCCCAGTATGCCCAATGCGGCCGACGTGGTTACCAGTTTCACCACTGATGCGGGATTGAAGGGCTTATCCGCCTGGTATGACACAACAGGTTTATCCGCATCGACGGACTGAATATACAATCCAATGCCGTCATCTTTAAAGCCCGCCTTTTTAATCGCCGACGCTAACTCAGCAGGCAGCTTGCCACCGGCCAACGTTATCATTGGCCAACCTAACAAAACAATGAGTGACCAACGGGCCAAATGTAACAAACAATGTCCCTTTAACATTTTTTACAACCCTAATATTGATTTCGAAGAAAATCCTGACAAGACAATAAGAGTGGAATCGGTTCGCAGGTTCTTAACACGATAGAGTAGTTACAAGATCTCGGTAATAAGTTTAATGCCTTCTCCCCAGCGCGGGAAGAAAGTTAGAATATGCGGGTATACCCGCCAGTTATTGGGAAACCGGAAAACCTTTTTCCTTCCATTCCGCCAATCCGCCCCGGAACCAGAAGATATTCATGTAACCAAAACTCACCGCTTTTTTTACCGCTTTCATGCTGTGCGGGCAACCTGCGCCCTCACAGTAAAACACGATGGGCGTTAACTTGTCCGGCACCAGGCGCAACAACGCCCCCGGCGTGGTTTTGGTATCCGGTAGTGCGACCGAACCTGCGATGGCCCCTTGCTGGCGTTGTGATTCATGCCGGCTGTCAATCAACACCAGTTCATCCATTTCGGCCATCAGATCAGAAAGCTCTTCGGCGGTGACCGGTGTGGCGCCATCAATAACGGCAGGCGCTTGCCACGTATCACTCATAGCCGGTGGCGTTACCAGTAAACCACACAACAAAATGAAGGTACAAAAACGTCTAAGATTTTTCATCATTGATGCCTCTACTGCCCCCGATTGCCTACAGTGATCGGCATCCCTTCCGATTACGTCCGCGAAGCTCCCAAAGTAAATACGTACGCTCTCTACTTAGGATAGCTCATTCCTTGTGTGACGTATTTTTAGGCAAATACCGGTCCAAATAGGTTCCCCTTCATTATTTTTGTAAACAAGCGGTTAATTCATGATCAGGGATAAGGCAAAAAGGGGAAAACCCGGTGGATTAGCTGTGGATAACTTGTGAGTGCCAAACACAAGATATAGTGTTTTGGACACATTTCAATCTGGCGATATAGATGCGTGAATTTATTGACATTTTAGAAATAGAGGTATAACTCATTGTATTATAAAGGCAATAAATATTACCAAAATATGAAAATCAACGTTGACAGCCCGACGATTGGTGCCTATTCTTAGTCCGCAACACAATATATAGTGTTTGAGATTCTTGGAAATCAGGTGAATTCGGGCGAATATGTTGCTGAAAATGCAGATTTTTTTAGCCGCCCCATTATCACGGTGAGTGATATCAAACCACAATAAAAGCACTCTGGAGGTAATAAGGAATTATGAAAGCCGCCCCATCATTGGAAGCTCTGCAGGCCAGCGTTGATGACATTCCCTTTCAAACCGCGTCCATGGATATCTGGGACAAGAAATATCGCCTCAAGAAAAAAGACGGCGAGATCATCGATCAAACCATTGACGAGACATACCAGCGGGTTGCCAAAACTCTGGCCGACGTCGAAGAAACCGACGCCAAAAAAGCCGAATGGCGCGAAAAGTTTTTATGGGCGTTGCGCCACGGGGCTATACCCGCCGGCCGCATCGTTTCCAATGCCGGTGCACTGCAATACAAACCGGCCACTTCCACTATTAACTGCACCGTGTCCGGTACTATTACTGACTCCATGGATGACATTCTCAATAAAGTCCATGAAGCAGGCCTCACGTTAAAGGCGGGCTGCGGCATCGGCTATTGCTACTCTACCTTGCGCCCAAGAGGCGCCTTCGTCGCAGGCGCGGGTGCCTATACCTCCGGTCCACTGTCCTTCATGGATATCTACGACAAAATGTGTTTTACCGTTTCATCCGCCGGTGGCCGCCGCGGCGCGCAAATGGCTACCTTTGATGTGGGCCATCCCGATGTACTGGATTTTATCAAGGCCAAGCGCGAAGACGGCCGCCTACGCCAGTTCAACCTGTCATTGTTAATCACCCAGGAATTCATCCAGGCGGTGAAAGACAATGCCCGCTGGAAACTGGCTTTTCCCGTCACCCAGAAAGAAGTCGAAGCGGACAACATTGATATTTATGATCCGGAACAAGTGGTGTGGCGCGACTGGCCGGTGAAAGACAAGTACATCTCCAACGAAGAAGGCCTGGTGGCCTGCAAGATTTACAAAACCATTAAGGCGCAGCGACTGTGGGACATGATCATGACGTCCACGTATGATTATGCCGAGCCCGGTTTTATTCTCATCGACAAAGTCAACGAGATGAACAACAACTGGTTTGACGAAGACATTCGCGCCACCAATCCCTGTGTCACCGCCGATACCCGCCTGCACACCCAGTACGGCCTGGTCCCCATTGGCGAACTGTACCAAAGCGGTGCCGACCTAGATGTCACCGTTGACCGCCGCGCGCTGGACAAGGATGGCAAGGGTACGGAAACCCGCAGCGCGGTACCGGCATTCATGACGGCCCGCGAGGCTGACGTTTATAAAGTCACCACCGAAGACGGCTATGAAATCAAGGCCACCGAATGGCACGACTTTTATACCGATCGCGGCAAGATCAAGCTGAAAGAACTGCAGCGCGGCGACTCATTACTGGTGCAATCCGGCAAAGGCCAGTTCGGCGACCAGGGTGATGAAAAGCTGGGTATGCTGCTGGGCATGATCGCCGGCGATGGTCACTTTACCAATCGTGGCAAAGGTAAAGAAGCCGCCGTTATAAACCTGTGGGGTGAGGAACGCGAACTGGCCCCCATGTTGGCGGACTACGTTAATACCCTGATTGCCGGTGTCAGCAATAACGCCCGCCAATACCAGGTGTCCCCGGTAGCGGTGCCCGAGCGCAATCTCATG
>JASFMT010000439.1:0-3860 GCA_050117455.1 Gammaproteobacteria bacterium
ATTGTTCCTGAAAGAACACTATGATGCTCCTTGTAATACCACTTGCCCGCCCTGCTCCAGTGACAAGGCGACTTGAATACGTTGCACCGGAATAGCCGGTTGAAAACTGACGCTGGCAATCAGGCGCCCGTTATCGATATCGTTTTGAGTCATGGTGGATGCGTTACATTGCACGGCAAAGGCATCGTCGGCATTACGGCCACGCAACCCGCCCGCATCAAAGACAGACATCAGCAAGGTTGATAAACTCTTTTCGACGGCACGCCATGTTGCATAAGACATGGGCTCAAACAACGTTGAACGGCCCTGGTTGCGGGCTGCTCTTATGATTAACGACATCAAACGGCTGACGACTGCTGGCCGGTAACATTCGTCATCACTGGTGGTAACATCCGATATCAATTGGATAGCACCAGGCACGCGGGCAAACACCGATATATGCCTGTAAAAATCTGCATGGGCATCGCCTGCCTCGTCGGTAGGCGTAAAAAATTCGGTGGGAAATAAATCATAGGCGTGTAACACATTAATGCCTGCCGTACTTCTAAACACCCCGCGACTCAAGGCGTTAGCAGCCAGCATACCCGTTAATACACCTTCCGGTGGTAATGCCTGATCCGGCAACATATCCGACTCATTGGTTTTCACCCATGGATAGCAGAGTTGCAGAAACGCACTGCGAATATCCTGCTCGGTGGCGATGCCGTTTTTCCGAAACCACTTGTTTAACACATAATGTTTAAAATCTTCTTTTATATCTTCACTCGCCAACGGCAGACTGGCAATGAGGTGCGCTTCGCGGGTCATCCCCCGCATAAAGCGCAATAAACGCGTCATAACGCGCGACCAAACCTGAAAACCATTTTCATCACAACGAGGCGCTTGTGCGGCAATACCCAGTCCGTTACGCGCTGTCGGCAGGCCAGGCGTACACTCAACAAAGACTTCTGCCTGGGGTGGCAGTTTTTCGTGTACTACGGGTAGCGGCGTTTGCGCCACCAGTTCCGGTAAGTCAGGAAGACTTAAATAAGACACATCACCAAGCCCCAATAAGTGATCGACACCATGCCAGTTTTCCGGGCGCTCCTGCGACAGGGTGATTTGGGGAATATAGGCATTGACCAGATGCTGCAGTGTCGTGCTATCCGACCATACCGACGTGTTACCTGTTAAGAGTTGTCCCAGCTGTTGCACACGTTGGGTTTCGGTACTGACTAAAGGCAACGGATCACCCATGCGAATCACATAACACTTGCGCCCACCCTGCGCAAAGAAAGCCCGCACGGCAGCACCGAGATAACTGTGTAAATATTCGCTATTGCGGCTAATGGCGCGCGGAAAACCCAATGAAGGCTGAGTAAAGATAGTGACATGACCTTGACTGCCCCCTCCGTCGTACTCGAAAACCAGATACGTGTCGTCGGCAACGGTTTCCGTTGTGACATCTATATCGCCAAGATTCCCATCAAGAAAACTTGCCAACGCGGCCGGGGTATAATCACCGCTACTGATGGTGAGTTCTCGTTCTTCGCCGTTAACCACGAGTTTGAAGAGCTGGTTGTCCGCGGTGATGCTAATCGTGTCTTCCAGGGCATCACTACTGATAACAATTGAACCGTCCAGTCGTTGTTCCCAGGCAAACAGTTGATCGAAGCTTTCCCATGACTCAATGGGAACAGGTACATCCAGCAATGCAGTATCATCCATCTCTGCGCGTTCCAACCAACGATGACGATCCAGCCAATCGCCAATTTCCTTCGGCAATGGAGCACGTTTACGCCTCGGCACAAAGCCGATAAAACAGGCGACATCCATCCGATTAGGATCGGGCGGTGTTATGGGCCGTGTGTATTGAAAGGAAATACCGCGCATTGTTTACATTGCATCCTTTTCCATGCAGGTTGGACTTCGTTTCCTAGCCCAGCCTACGCAACCTGTTCAAACTCCAGAGCCTCAATAGAGAGCACCAGCTCTTCCATCGCCACGTCAGAGCCGCCTTTGGCCGCTAACGTTGGCCCGCTGTATTTCATGGGCACGGCGCCACGCAGGAACCAGCTTTGCACTTCATTGCGATTGCTTTCATCCATCATGGTAATGGTGACATCACGTTGTGCGGCGATGCCGTATTGACGTACTTCTTTAATCCATTCCCATAAGGACGAAGAATCAATAATGCCGCGCTTTAAGGTGATATCGCCCACCTTGTGCATGCCCGGCACTTTGCGCACGTGATTTTCCTTATCGGTACCCTCACGGTACTCGGCCATGGTGACATCGGTGCTCAGACCCGAGACATCGGAAAAACCGGCACCAATATCCACGCCATTAAACTCCACCAGGAAGTTAAACGCGCTGTAAGGTGATTGTCTATCTGCCATGGTTGTTCACTCCTCTAAATAGTGTTGTTTATGCTCGAGCATCCGCTGTCTTCTGACCGATACGGAAGATGACAAACTCTGCGGGTTTCAACGGCGCGACACCGATTTCACAGATCAATCTGCCATTGTCCAGGTCGCTTTGGGTCATGGTGGAACGATCGCAGCGTACGAAAAAGGCTTCTTCCGGATTTGCCCCCAACAGGGCGCCACTGCGCCACTCGTTGTATAAGAAGGCGGTAATGGTGTCGCGGATGTTGGCCCACAGCCGTTGACCATTGGGTTCGAATACCGCCCATTGGGTGGAACGATCAATGGAATGTTCCAGATAGATGAAGTAACGCCTGACATTAATGTATTTCCATTCGGGATCGGAACTCACCGTGCGGGCACCCCATATGCGGTAGCCACGGCCAAAGAAAAATCGTAAGCAGTTGATACCTTCCGGATTAAGTACCTCTTGTTGACCGTGGGTGATCTCGCGCTCAAAGCGAATCGCATTTCGAACCACTTCGTTGGCCGGTGCTTTCCAGACACCTCGATTGACATCTGTACGGGCATAGACACCACAGACAAAACCTGAAGGTGGCAGGGCCAGTTCGGCGGGAATTTGATCGTTACCGATACGTGCATCCGGATTATTAATCACTACCCAGGGATAATAGAGCGCGGCATAGGTACTATCGATACGGCTGCGCACATCACGGGCACCGGCAATGGTTTGATTCTCCGGGGTATCCAGTACCGCCACACGATACTTCATATTTTCGGCATGGCTGATCAGGGCTTGTTGGACGGCTCGATAGATAGCTGGTGTTGCCGGTGCTAATGCGCTATGACCGGGCGCGGCGACAATGGCGATGTCATCGATCTCTTCTAACAACTCCAGGGCATCTTCGTAGGCAACTGCATCGGCGACTGTGGAAGAACTACTGGGCGCTGCGCCATCATCGCCACCACTTAAGGTCAAGCTGTTTTCGCTCAGGCCGCCAAACAATCCATTGTGCAAGTTAAAGATCGTGACCGTGCCAGTGATATCGAAATAATAAGGGTTATTTAAGGCATCGGCGCGATTGGTGGGAGACTCTGGTAACTTCACACCAATAAAGCGTGGATGGTTGGCGCCAAGCCCCAGGTCTTCGTAAAGAATCTTACTGTTGTCTGCATCAACCGCTTCCAGGTTAACCGTGACCAGCGAGGCATTGGTTACTGATCCTGTATCAAGCGTGGTACTACCATCGGCGCCACCGACCCAACTGGTACCACGCTTTTCGTAATATAATAGCGTAGCCCCATCCGTACCACTCTCTTCTGTGGCAGGTAGTGCCAAAGCAAGCCGGGTGTCATTATCAGTTATTTGTAGGGTGGCTGTGGAACCTGTGGCGGTGGTTGTTAAGGTTAGCACACCTGTCGATGGTGGCGTGGTCGCGCGTACTGCGACACCCGCTGTTTGCAACAGGCTATCGATCTCCGCAACGGTAACCG
>JASFMT010000440.1:0-3856 GCA_050117455.1 Gammaproteobacteria bacterium
GTGGAGGCGACCCGGCATGATATAAAGTTTACTGCGCCGTTAACGGGGATTACCGCGGCCGTGGTCGGCGTCGTGTTAAATCTTGCGGTATTTTTCGCCTATCATGTTCTTTGGCCACAGGGCTTTGATGGAAACTTTGAGTGGTTTTCCCTGCTGATTGGTATTGCTGCGTTTATCGCGCTGTTCAGGTACAAGGTTGGCATTGTGACCGTCATTGGTGCCTGCGCGCTATTCGGCCTGGTTTATTCATTAATCCTGTAGAGGCTGGATCGCTGACCCGGCTGTCCAGGGGATGTCGAATTATTCAGGACTATGGCAGACAGCTTCGATGTTGTGGCCGTCGGGATCAATCACGAATGCGCCATAGTAGTTTGGGTGGTACTCTTCCCTAACTCCCGGCTTTCCATTGTCCTTTCCGCCAGCCGCTAATGCGGCTTGGTAAAACTGTTTTACTTGTTCGCGATTGTCCGCAGAGAATGCAATATGCATTGGCTTTTGTACTTGTGGCGCTTCTCCGATCCAGAATTCGGGTTTGCCATTTTTACCAAAGCCCGTCCATCCTCCAAATTCCATCACTTTTTCAATACCCAATGGCGCAAGTGCCTTGGAATAGAAGTCGTTGCTTTGCTTGCTGTTTGATATCGCGAAACCAATATGATCAATAATCATCCTGATATACCTCCCTGTTTTAAGCAGGCTCCACTAGCTTCGATCGACTAATATTGTAAACTCTATTGGCTGAAGATGACTAGCTCGTGGGTTTAATATTTCTCTGAAGGTCAGGGTGGTTGACCGAGGATTGCCCATGATTCATAGATGTGACACTGCTCCTGCACTGTGTCGCGGTCACGTCGAGGCAATCGTTGATAGATGCTAAAACAGCCTTGACATGTCGCTCCGGAGTAAAACCGTAATACCGAATTTTCCGTTAAAATCAGTTGAACACCAGGCCCAATAGACTATCATTAACTATTGTATTGTGTAACTTGCCTTCACCCATGGAATCGGCCGGTCCAGCGCAATCCTATATTTCAATGCATGCTTAACTAATTTTCTTTGGTGTCAAAAAAGGCGCCAGTTTATTAATGACAATAGGGGTATATCAGGGGTTAAAGATGAAACAGATTTATTTTCCAATATTATTAGTGCTGTGTTTTGTGAGTGGTAGCGTATTCAGTGCGGAACAGGAGCTAACCGCAGATGAGCAGGCGTATCTGACCTGGGCCAAGGGTCTTTGGGACTCCATGGACCGTAAGCAGGGAGAAGTTACGTTGCTTGACGGTGTCGCTACGCTGAATGTCCCGGAGGGCTTTTATTATCTGAACCCGACAGATACCAAAACGGTATTAGTGGATGTGTGGGGCAATCCGCCGGAGTCGAGCGCCAGTACGCTGGGTATGCTGTTTCCTGCCGAGTCAACACCATTTGACCAGGGGTCCTGGGGTGTCATCATTGAATACGAAGAAGATGGTTTCGTATCTGACGAAGAGGCGGATGAAATTGATTACCAGGAATTACTAGCCCAAATGAAGCAAAGTACCCGGGAGGCCAGCAAGCAACGTGTTGATCATGGCTATGAACCTATTGAACTGGTGGGTTGGGCATCAGAACCGTTTTACGACAAGGATTCTCATAAACTGCATTGGGCCAAAGAAGTGAAGTTTGGCAGCGAGCCGGAAAATACCCTGAACTACAACATTCGCGTGTTAGGCAGAAAGGGTGTGCTGGTGCTCAATTTCGTCGCCGGCATGGACCAGAAACCTGTTATCGACCAGAAGATTGATTCAGTACTGGCCATGGCGGACTTTGACCAGGGCTCACGCTATGAGGATTTTAATCCTGATATTGATAAAGTGGCGGCATATGGGATCGGGGCGCTGGTGGCAGGAAAGGTTGCGGCCAAAACGGGATTGTTAGCGGCTGCCTTCCTCTTCCTGAAGAAGTTCGGTATCTTGATTTTTGCGGGCGCCGCAGCCATGTTTGGGAAGCTGTTTAAGCGCAAAAAGGAAAACCCGGTTGCTTAATTACCTGATAGTTTCTTGAATATAACAGGTTAAAATAGTATTTGCCTGCTGGCGCTAATAATGGCGCCAGCAGGTATCGCGGTAGAAAATCCGGCGGCTAAGGCCGTGACCTGTTGTTAACGTCTTTCCTGCCATAATCCGTGTGGATTAGATGAAATCAAATCTGGATGACAACTGGAAAGTAACGATTATTTGTCTTTCTACAATCTAATACCCAGTGAATGCGCTTCGCCTGCGCTAGTGTTTGCTGATAATATATCGTCCGATATTCTATTAATTTCTCATCTTAGACGCTTTTTAGCCTTAAAATAACCTGTCTATCAAAGTCGTTGTTCACTGGCCCGGTAATTTAAGCAACCGCTTTTATTATTGCTTGAGCGCTATGCAGTAATGCCGTCCAGGGCATTCATAGTTGACATTGGTATTATTGTTGACAGGCGCCGTTATTCTTGTTTTATTTGGGCAGGTTTTCATTAACGCAGCAAAAGTACCTCTCCCATGATTAATATCAAAGACCTGAATTTTGAATACCCTGGTGTTCTGGCACTCGATGATGTGTCCGTGACAGTGGAAGAGGGTGATATCACCGCATTGGTGGGTCCCAATGGCGCGGGAAAAACCACCCTGTTGCGTTGTATTGCTGCACTGGATACGCCGGTATCCGGGACCATTTACGTGAACGGTATCGATGTGTTGAAACATCCCCGCCAAACCCATCAGCAGATTGGTTACCTCGCGGATTTTTATGGCCTGTACAGCCAGCTAACCGTGGAGCAGTCGCTGCGCTATTCGGCCATGGCGCATTCCATTGCACCGGATAGCGTTGGCCAGGCGGTTACCATTGCGGCGGCTCGCCTGGGCATCGAAGACCGGTTGGCGCAGAAAGTGTCCACATTGTCTCGCGGATTAACGCAAAGGCTCGCGATCGCGCAAGCGATCGTCCATGAACCTAAATTATTGCTGCTGGATGAGCCGGCGTCCGGGCTGGATCCGGAAGCGCGACGCTCTTTGTCGGAGTTATTTGTGGCGTTGCAGGAGCAGGGTATGACGCTCATGGTGTCGTCGCATATTCTGGCGGAACTGGAAGAATATTCCACCAGCATGGTGATTATCCGTGAAGGTAAAATTATCGAGCATCAGCAACTGGCTAACCGGCGTGAAAAAGTCATGTTGGTGCGCGTTGTATCCGCCGAACCCTCTGGCGAACTGACAACATTGTTGTCACGGCAAGAGCACGTTGAAGTTATAAAGTCCGACGAGCAATCCTGTTTGTTTCATTTCAAGGGTGATAACCAGGGGCTGCACCAAATCCTGAGGGTTTTGATTAGCAATAACATACCGGTCTACCGATTTGGTGAAGAGAAAATCAACATGCATGACGCCTATTTACAGACTGTTTCCGATTTTGAACTGGCGACACAGAAAGGTGCCGGGGCATGAGGATGAATCCCGAATTTCAACGTAACGTGTGGCTGGAGTTAACACCGCATCGTGTGGTAAGCATGCCCGCGGTACTGGTGGCCGTGTTTTTTCTCGTGTACCTGATTGCCGGTGATCGCTATCCCGACCCGCTGCGTATCACCGCAATGACGATATTTTTTCTGCTCACGCTGTTGTGGGGCAGCCGGCTGGCAGGAGAGGCGCTGGTCAATGAAGTGCAGGATAGAACCTGGGATCAGCAGCGCATGTCATCGATTTCGCCCTGGTCCATGTCCTGGGGCAAATTATTCGGCAGTACCGTGTTTACCTGGTATGGCGCGGCGATTTGCCTGTTGGCATATTTTATCGCCGCCATACAGTCCGGTGAGCAGGAGATTATCAAAACCGTGCTG
>JASFMT010000441.1:0-3843 GCA_050117455.1 Gammaproteobacteria bacterium
GCGGTAAATGCCGACGCGCGAGGCTAATCTGCTGCTCAATGAGATAAAAGTTATCAAGCAGCCAGACCTCTGCCGGTACAATACGGTGTCCCGGCAACGCGGCGGCTGTCACAACATCATACGCCGCCTGCAAAACACGCGCGTTGTCCGCCAATCGAGGCAGTAATTTATCCGGCCCCGGTTGCGGATCGACTTTATGCTGGCCAGCCAGTGTTACCGCGTGGCGTTTCAGTTGCTCGATGCTGAATAGTTCTGCCCGCAGTAATTCAGTATCGCTGTCGTTACGCAACGAATGTCGCGTGCGCGCAAAATTTCTGAACTTCTTGGTCGTTATGACGTTATCCTCATTCGCGCTCGGAGATTGCCAGCCCAGTACCGGCCTTATAACCTATATTCGTAGAAAGCTCATACCGCGTTGTGCCTGCACAATTTACCGGTAACCTGGCGCCGCACAAACTTCAAACCGCTTAATTACGATTTTAATAAAACAC
The DNA here is from genome assembly GCA_050117455.1 of Gammaproteobacteria bacterium. Lineage (GTDB taxonomy): Bacteria > Pseudomonadota > Gammaproteobacteria > SZUA-152 > SZUA-152 > JAKEGK01. The sequence continues at coordinate 492 of JASFMT010000441.1, forward strand.
CGGTCACATGTATTTATCGAATTTAGTCCACAAGTCCCTTAGACTTGTTCATTTTCTCTTTCCTGGCTCTGCGCCGCTTTCTTTTCTTTCGGGGTCATCGCCGGTTGTTTCTTATTCTGTTTATTACCTTTTTGCTCTTTACTCATGATGTTTACTCCTGATTACGGTGAGGAATCTTCGGACTAACCATTGAGTCAATTTTTGCAATATCTGCTCAATGACGGTTTGGCAATACTAAACATGACACTGACAACAAACGAAACTGCTTAAGTATAAGGTGCTGTACTGACAGGTATTAAAGGGAAATGACCCGTCCTTGCGGGATCAAGGGAAGCCCTGCTATTTGGCGCGAGGAAAGCCAATGCTGGTGAAGACAATAAAGACAATAGATGTGGCCTATTTTACCACAATTTACTCCACAACGATAAACTGTTATGAAAAAAACGGATAAGCTGAAACTCCTGCGTTTCAGCCGGGAAACTAATTAAACAGCACTTGCCCCTGTTTTATTTTTGACAGTCGTTGCTCCAGTGCAACGACGTCGTTTTACCCTTCGCTTTCGGGACGCTCCAAAACGACGCGGTAAGCGTCCATGCTTCGACAATAAAACGCGTAGGACGAACCCCAAAGATAGAGCCGGAAAATACGGTAGAGCTTTTCACCCCAACGATCAATGATTTCCTGGCGAGACAATTCAAGGTTTCTCGCCCACTCACGGCAAGTCAGATAGTAACTATGACGATCGTTGTAGACACGCAATACCTCGAGGTTCGTTTTGGCGACTTTAGACAGGAACTCGTGTAAACAGAAGTAGCGGTGATTACCAGGGAACACGTAACGAGAAATAAATGCGGGTTTTGAATATCTTTCGCGGAACGAACTGGCATCCAGGTATATTTTACCGCCGGGTTTCAACAAACGCTGGAACTGCTCTAAAACGGCACCATAATCTGGAAGGTGTTCCATGACACCGAGAATAACTATAGCATCATAAGGTTCCGGCGAACTGTACTGATAAAAATCACCAAATTTCACCTCGCACGGCAGTTGCAGACGTTGAATCAAATCTTTCAGAAACCGCTCCGAATGACGCGCAAGCGTAAGCGCTGTCACGTTAATCCCCTGTTTCCCGGCGTGCTCGACAAACGCCCCCCAGCCTCCGCCTACATCCAGCACACGATCACCCGGTTTTAAGTTACAACTATTGACCACGAAATTCAGTTTGCGGCGTTGTGCTGTTTCGAGGGGTTCATCATCATGCTCAAACACGGCCTGTGAATAGCATCGTGTCGAATCCAGAAATTTTAGATAAAACTCGTTTTCATATTCATAGTGGTTGGAAATGGCTGTTTTATTGGTAAATAGCTGGCCTTTAAGGAAGGGTGCTATTCGTCGCCAGAGAGTATGAAGCGGATGACGATCATGCAAACTCGCGCGGCTACTAACCACGTCCCACATATCACCCTCAATATCAATACCGTTATTGATATAAGTCTCGGAAAAACTAAGCTGATCGAACTTTACGAGAGCCATCAAGCCTTTCTGGTCGTTAACAGTAATTTTGAATCTTGGATTACCCTCGCCAAAATGATAAATATTTTTATTCGGTAACCGAATGTCGAAGGGTACAACTTTTTTATCAGCCAAATAATTCTGAATCCGTTGCGCTATCTTATCATCAGCCTTATGAGCTAGATCCATTAATGCACTCAACTGGAATCTCCTTATTTTTATATTATATATTCGTCTACATACAACAAAAACAACAACTTAAGGAAATTTTGCCAATTTCTCTGAAATAAACATTGAGATACGTCAACTTTCAACATCACAGACCGTATTCACACATAAATTTACCCCTATTTTGTTTGCTTACTATTTACCTAAATAATGTAGTTGCCTACGCCAAAAATCCGTCATGATTGACCTCGAAAAGTCATATTGTAATAACACAACCAGACATATACGTGTAACTGCGTGCGCCAACGTACAGAACCATATTGTTGTCTCAGTGTACAGTTAATCTGGCAGCGCGCGATCGTACTAATATACATTCGTTGTAATTCAGAAAAAGCATAACCACATAAAGTAAAAGTTCCATTACCTTAGCTGCAAGAGAACTATGAAACAAACAGTTACGCTCTGCGATTTTATTCTTCCCGACATCGATGGTTGACACGATCATATGCTTTAATGAAGCCTGTCGGAATTTAGTACTTCTGGACATACAACAATATGATGCAAAATGCTCACGTTAATAGATTGATCGCGGCCCTGCCGCGCACAAACCAGCGACAATTTGTAGCACGATGCGAAAAGGTTGATTTTATATTTGACGAAGTCCTTTACGAACCTGGCGAACCAATCCGTTATGTTTACTTTGCTATAGATGGATATATTTCAGTAATCAGTCACATTGATTATAAATCAAGCCTGGAGGTTGCACTTGTTGGCAGCGAAGGGATGATTGGGATTTCCTCGCCCTAGCACTTGTCGCACTCCAGTACTTATGACTGCTAGCTTATCGTCTCAATAGACACCTGCAAGATCTGTTGAATTTTCAGCTGGGAAAATCGTCAGTGGAATTGCTAAGAGTTGTCGACTAATCTCGTTCCGGGGAGTCAATGGGAAAGTCGAGATTGTTATAGCGAGGCGAATATACCAAACGTAAGCTTTAGATATAAATCAGATTTACCACGGTAGCCTAAAGCAAATGAGGTATTCGTCAACAAGAAGGATCCCGTAAACGAAGAACATATATGCGGAATTTTTGAGTAGATCGGCTGGACTCGGGAAAAGCTTAAACCCCACGACGTATCGTGGGGTTTAAGGAAAAACCTGGAACGAAAACCTGAGAGCGATCAGGCTCTGATGTTTGCCGCCTGAGGGCCTTTTGCTCCGTTTTCGACATCATAGGTTACCTGTTGACCTTCGGCCAGAGATCGGAATCCCTCGCTGGCAATCGCAGAAAAATGTGCAAATACATCCGTGCTGCCATCGTCAGGAGTAATGAAGCCAAAGCCTTTTGAATCGTTAAACCATTTTACGGTTCCTGTTGCCATGATAATTTCCTCATAAAATATTAATAGAATGTGTTACAAATCTTACGTGGTAATTAACAGGAGAAAGCTTCAAAAGAACTTCTGACAAGAACCAGTATGGAATGTAGCGATGAGCATTATACGCGGTATTTGGTTGGAAATACCACATATATCTTTGTATTGCCCCAAAAAACTTTAATTCAAGCTTTATTTTGGATTTATCCATAAATACTTGACTAATGTAATAGTCAAGTATTTTTGATTAATAAAGTCTTAATGAGATGCCCCAATTCAACGAACCATTCAATTGA
>JASFMT010000442.1:0-3820 GCA_050117455.1 Gammaproteobacteria bacterium
GCGCACCGGTGCACGCATCCAGTTCCGGTGTGGTTACCGCCATCGAACCGCGTACGGTCCCCCATCCATCTCAATCTACCGAGATGTGCATTGTGATTGACACAGACGGAAAGGATCAATGGCTCCCTGGTATTGAACCGGAGTTACGCCCGGAAAACCTTTCCGTTGACACGCTGCGGAAAAGGATACGCGACGCCGGTGTCGTGGGACTGGGAGGCGCAGTATTCCCGGCCGCTGCCAAATTAAAACCAACCCGCGAAATATCCACATTGGTGATCAACGGTGTCGAGTGCGAACCGTTTATTACCTGTGATGACATGTTGATGCGTAGTCATCCGGAACAGGTTATACGGGGAGCATTTATCGTCAATCGGATGGTCAATGCTTACGAGATCGTCATTGCCATCGAGGATAATAAGCCACACGCCTACAACGCAATGGTAACGACCGTTAAAAAATTCCGGGATGCGGGCGTTTTAACTGCCAATAGTATTGAGATTGTTAAGGTACCAACACAGTTTCCAGCGGGCGGTGAAAAACAACTGATCAAGGTGTTGACCGGTAAATCGGTACCCAGCAAAAGTCTACCCTACGAAGTGGGTGTAGTGTGTATCAACGTGGGAACCGCAGCGGCGATATACCAGGCGATCTACAATAACAAGCCGCTGGTTTCGCGCATTGTGACCGTGTCAGGACACAATGTAAAAAACCCGGGAAATTATTTTGTGCCCATTGGTACACCGATGGCGTTTGTTATTGAGCAGGCGGGCGGTGCTAAACAAAAACCATTTCGAATTATCATGGGTGGGCCGATGATGGGTTTTAACATCAGCTCAACGCAAACGCCGGTAGTAAAAGCAACCAATAACCTGTTGATAGACTATTGTGAACAAACACCAGTCCATAGTATGCCCTGTATACGTTGTGGTGCCTGTGAATCGAGTTGCCCCATGCACTTAATGCCGCAACAGCTGTATTGGCATGCCAGGGCAGACGCCTTCAAACAATTGCAACGTTATCATATTGACGATTGTATTGAATGCGGCTGTTGTGCTGTGGTGTGTCCTTCCCATATCCCGTTGGTGCAGTACTTCCGATACGGCAAAACACAGCTTAGGTCACAGGAACGCCAGCATAAAAAAGCAGAAGTATCGCGCATCCGCAACGAGCAGCGCCTGGCCCGTATTGAACGACAGAAGCAGGAAAAGGCGGCACGAAAATCCAAGCGTGGCCTGCGAAAGCGTAAAGCGCCCACCAGTCAAGGCGATACGGATACCCAATCTGTGAAAACGGAATCAAACGTTGATAACCCCTCAAAACAGGTTTCAACGGGGTAAGGATAAGTCAGTGAAATCAACTATAACCAGCTCACCGTTTTTATCTTCCGATCGCAAGGTTTTTAACGTGATGTGTCAGGTCATCCTGGCTTTGCTTCCGGGAATCGGGCTCTATATATGGTTTTACGGGTGGGGCGTCGTGACCAATATCACGCTCGGTGTGATCAGTGCACTGAGTTGGGAGCTGGTCATGTTAGTGATTCGCCAGCGCCCGGTTCTGCCCTACATAACGGACGGCAGTGTCCTGGTTACCGCATTGTTGCTGGTGCTGGCAATGCCGCCCATGTCTCCCTGGTGGCTGATTGTCACAGGAACATTTTTTGCGGTTGTAGTGGCGAAGCATCTTTATGGGGGCTTGGGATACAACCCTTTAAACCCGGCCATGGCCGCCTACGCGGTATTGTTAATTTCTTTTCCCAAGTTGATGAGCCTGTGGCCGTTGCCCTTGTCTTTAAGCAGTATCCACCTGAATTTTGCGGACACCGTGCGTTGGGTAATGTTAGGTATCCCGCCAGGTTCGGAAAATCTTGATAGTCTGACAGGTGCAACGCCTTTGGACACGCTGCGCACCGGTATCCGGATGGGGATTAACGTTAGCGACATTGAAAAGAATGCCATTTTTGGATGGGTTGCCGGACGCGAACTGGAGTGGATTAGCATGGCGTATGCCGCCGGAGGTTTATGGCTCATCTATAAACGTTTAGTGCAATGGCAAATACCCGCGGCTATTCTCGTAACCCTGTTGACATTATCGTCGGCTTTTTATGTGTTCTCATCACAATCGGCTATCGACCCATTAATGCAACTGGCCGGTGGCGCGACGTTGTTGTGCGCGTTCTTTATTGCCACCGATCCTGTCACTGCCGCCGCCACCCCAGCAGGACGATGGATATTTGGTGCGGGAATCGGGTTAATTATCTTCGCCATTCGCACCTGGGGTGGCTATCCCGATGGTGTGGCGTTTGCGGTAATACTGATGAACTTATGTGTACCGTTGCTGGATCAATACACGGTGCCAAAAGCATTCGGGGCACGGCGCGATGTCAATTAAAAACCATGGCCGCGTCATTGGCGGTGCCGGACTGGTGCTGGCTGCATGTGCACTGGTGGGTATGGTGTTGATGACATCCACCTATCTGCATAGTAAGGAGTTGATTCGGGAGAATGAACGTCAGGTGTTGTTACATAGCATCAGCGCTGTTCTCGTTCCCGGTTCATTTAACAATGATGTCATTGGCGATACCGTTACCGTTTCATCACCCACCTGGCTGGATACCCGTAAGCCAGTCACTATATACCGTGCCAGGCAGGATGGCGAGCCTGTCGCATCGGTGCTGAGCATTGTCATCCCCGATGGCTATAATGGACCGATTAAGGCCATTATCGGCATTAACATTCAAGGCAAGATAATTGGTGTAAGAATATTGAATCATCGGGAAACTCCCGGACTTGGAGACGGGATTGAGGTGAAAAAATCCGACTGGATATTATCGTTCAATAAGCTCGGATTAGGCAGCTTGGCGAAATCGCAATGGCGCGTTAAAAAAGATGGTGGTTACTTTGATCAGTTTACCGGGGCCACTATAACACCGCGCGCGATCGTCAAAGCCGTGCATCAAAGTCTTCAATATTTTGCAAACAATAAACAGGTTATTTTTTCCGAACAATCTGAAAAGTTTGACAAGGGTCAATCCAATGGAATCAAAAAACCAGTTTCTTAGCGAAATCAGACAAGTGATTAACAATGGCTTGTGGACCAATAACCAGGCGCTGGTCGCACTGCTTGGCCTGTGCCCTTTGATGGCGGTCACGTCCACGGCGATCAACGGCCTGGGGCTTGGGCTGGCAACACTATTGACGCTGGTTTGCACCAACGTGGTTGTCAGCGCGATCCGCAAATGGTTAAGAACCGAGATTCGGATACCCATGTTCGTGCTGATTATTGCCTGTATTGTTACGGTTATCGAAATACTAATGCAGGCTTACACTTATGAATTGTATTTGGTATTGGGCATATTCGTACCCTTAATTGTTACCAACTGCGCGGTTATCGGCCGGGCGGAAGCCTATGCTTCCAAAAACAGTGTGATATTGTCGGCGCTGGACGGCCTGTTTATGGGGCTGGGCTTTTTAACGGTACTCGTTGTACTAGGCGCAATTCGGGAACTATTGGGGTTTGGAACACTGTTCCGGCAGGCTGATTTAATGTTTGGCGACAACGCCGCCCAATTTATGGTAACGGTTTTTGCGGACTATGAGGGCTTTTTGTTGGCAATATTACCGCCGGGCGCTTTTATGGGGTTGGCCGTTATTATTGCGATTAAAAATAAACTGGACAATAAATTGGGTGAAGGACAGGTGGTCGTCGTTAAAATGGACGCAGCAACTCGCCGTCAAAACGATACATCGGCTGTGTCTGGTTGAAAGAAGCAAATGCCTCGAGCAGTAGTGAACTTTGGTAAAGTTTGCTGATTAGCCCGCCT
>JASFMT010000443.1:0-3819 GCA_050117455.1 Gammaproteobacteria bacterium
CGCCGCGGCGCCAATGAACAGGAAATGAATGACGGTCTGGTGCAAGCGATGAGGCGAACATTGAACAATTTAATGCGTTACTGTGTTGCCATGGTTTTTTCACTGTTATTAGTGACGGCCATGAACAGCTGTGGCGCCAAAGGCAATTTGTTTTTGCCGGAAGACATGGTTAAAAAACAAAAGGAACAACAGCCAAAGAAAAAGCAACAGCCATCGTCGCCATCGGCCAGCGAACCATCGATCAGTGAACCATCGGCGGAAGAGCCGGTGACAACAGAATCAACCGAGAGTCAGTAATACACGGGTATGGATTATTTCAATTACAAAAATAATATGCTGCATGCAGAAGACGTTGATGTGCGCGATATCGTCGACGCCGTTGGCACACCTTGCTATGTTTACTCGCGGGCCACGCTGGAACGCCATTGGCACGCCTTTAACGACGTGTTCGAAGGACACGATCACCTGGTGTGTTATGCCGTCAAGGCGAATTCATCACTGGCGGTGTTGAACGTGCTGGCCCGGCAAGGTTCCGGTTTCGACATCGTATCGGTGGGTGAGCTGGAACGGGTCATTAAAGCCGGTGGCGATCCCGGCAAAGTGGTGTTCTCCGGTGTTGGCAAAACGGTGGAAGAAATGCGCCGTGCGCTGGAAGCGGGCATCTATTGTTTTAACGTGGAATCCACCGCCGAACTTGACCGCCTTAATGGCGTTGCCGGGGAATCCGGCATGAAGGCGCCGGTATCCATTCGCGTCAACCCCGACGTGGATGCCAAAACCCATCCCTACATTTCCACCGGCCTGAAACAAAACAAGTTCGGTATTGATATCAGCAATGCGCTGGCCATCTACGAACACGCCCGGCAGCTGCCGCATCTCGAAATAAAAGGCGTCGACTGTCACATCGGGTCCCAGCTAAGCGAGGTAAATCCGTTCGTGGATTCACTGCAACGCCTGCTGGTATTGATTGACGAACTCAAGGCCGGGGGGATCGAGCTGCACCATATTGATGTGGGCGGTGGTCTGGGTATTACCTATAACGATGAAGTGCCGCCCAGTCCGGATGATTACGCCAAGGCGATTCTCAAGCAATTAAAAGGCCGGGGTCTGAAAATCATCCTGGAACCGGGGCGGGCCATCGCCGGCAATGCAGGTATTTTGCTCACCCGGGTCGAGTATATCAAACCCGGTACTGACAAAAATTTCGCCATTGTTGACGCCGCCATGAATGACCTGCTGCGCCCGGCGCTGTATGAAGCCTGGCAAAAAATCATCCCGGTGGCGCCGCGCGGCGAAGGTGAGGCCCGAATCTACGACGTCGTGGGGCCGGTGTGCGAGACCGGGGATTTTCTGGGTAAGGACCGGGAATTAGTCATCGAACCCGCTGATTTACTTGCAGTTCGCTCGGCGGGGGCCTATGGTTTTACCATGAGCTCCAATTATAACTCGCGGCCACGGGTGCCCGAAGTCATGGTTGACGGCGATCAGTTTCACCTGATCCGCAAGCGTGAAACAATAGCGGATCTGATGCGGGGCGAAACCATATTGCCCGATTGATGTTCAACATATACAGGCGACGGCAATGGAACGACAACCAGAACCTGAATTGATGAATGAAGCGCAACAGGCGAAGGCCTACGCGCACGCGGATTTTGAAGAGCCGCATGAGTACTTCATCGAGCTGTACAGGCAGACTTTCGCTGACCCCGCCGCCGGTGACGTGCTGGACCTGGGGTGCGGCGCCGCCGATGTCACCATTCGCTTTGCGAAAAACTTTCCCGATTGCCGCATCCTGGCCGTGGATGGCGCCGAAGCCATGCTCGAACACGGCAAACACGCGGTGGAGGAAGCCGGTATGGCTGAACTCATCACCCTTCAAAATGCCCACCTGCCAAAAGACAAACTGCCGGAAAAAAACTATCGCGCCATCATCAGCAACAGTCTGCTGCATCACCTGGAAGATCCGTTTGTATTGTGGAAAACCGTCAAGCAATACGGTCGCTCGGAAACCCAGGTGTTCATCATGGACCTCATGCGTCCAAGATCCGAAAGCGCCGCCAAAGACCTGGTGGAAGAATACGCCGGCAACGAACCGGACATCCTCAAGCGTGACTTTTATCATTCCCTGCTCGCTGCCTACACCATCGGTGAAGTGGAATCGCAACTGGAAAAAGAACGCCTCATCGAGCTTAACGTAAAGCCCGTCAGCGACCGCCATCTGGTTATCAGTGGTGTGCTGTGGTAAATAATTTTAAAATCCTGGCTAATCTCTTTTAACAGGGGCAAGGGTGAGGATAAAAACCGCTATGGTCAAACACACATTTAAACCGAACAACGACTACTGCCCTGTCTCCCCTCTTTGTAAAAGACCATTATCCTGCCTCCCCCCTTTGTAAAAGACCACTGCCCTGTCTCCCCCTTTGTAAAGGGGGACTAAGGGGGATTTAAAAAAACAAGGCTACCCCTCCTTTAACAAAGAAGGGACTAATCCATCGGCGAATTGTAGCCTGGATGAAGAGAACCGGAATCCGGGGAGGCTGGCGCCAGTGCCTACCGCCTGGACAGCAGGCTCCCACGCACATTCAAACGATGGAAGTTTATTAAGGCTTTATAGCAGTAGCGCACGTCATCGCCACGACCTGTCAAATAATCCGCGACTGGTAACTACAGTTGTAGGAGCTTGCCGTGCAAGCGAAAATATATTTTTCTGTGCCCGAACGTATTGTTTTCAATATTCGCTTCTATATAGTAACCACAGCGACTAAAATAGCCCTTTAAACATTTCTTACTACGTAACAACCAAAATGAAAATCTGGGTCGACGCCGACGCCTGCCCCGTCGCCATCAAGGAAATTCTGTTCAAAGCGGCAGAACGAACCGGCGTGCAAACAATACTTGTCGCCAACCAACCCATGCGCACACCGCCCTCTCGGCACATTAAGTCCCTGCAAGTCAGCGGCGGTTTTGATGTGGCCGATAATGAAATCGTTAAACGAGTCAGTGTGGATGACCTGGTAATCACCGCCGATATTCCCCTGGCATCCGAAGTGATCGATAAGGGTGGTCACGCGCTCAATCCCCGGGGTGAACTCTATACAACAGATACCATCCGCGAGCGCCTTAACATGCGCGACTTTATGGACACCATGCGCGCCAGCGGTGTCAACACCGGCGGCCCGCCGGCATTGAGTCAACGCGACCGGCAGGCTTTTGCCAACAACCTCGACAAATTGTTAACCCGATACGCAAAAAAATCATAATATGCTGGCTAGCTAATCGTGATAAGCCCTTGCGTAGCGCGCAAGGTAGTAAACCGTAGCCCGGATGAAGGGAACCGGAATCCGGGGGATATTAAAGCCCGAGAAAATCGCCTGCAGGACAACCTCCTACGCACATGCAAACGGCGGAAGCATTATTGCAACGTTAACTTAGTAGCATGCGCCATGGCTACGGCCTTTCAAATAATCCGCGAACGGTAGCTACAGGAGTAGGAGCTTGCCCTGCAAGCGATAACGAATATTTTACTTCGCGCTCGTCATTAAGTGCGCACCACCGGATTCCAGGTTATACGTCCACTGTATAACCGCATCCTGCAAATGCCGCGCGGCGCGGGTATGTGCCTTGCCATCGTTGTGCAACATCACCACCACATACCGTTTACCCGAAGCGGTTGTGACATACCCCGCCATGGTTTGCACAAAATCCAGTAACCCCGTTTTGATATGCGCATGGCCCTGCAACGGACTACCATCAAAGCGGCTGGCCATGGTACCGTCGTAACCGGACACCGGTAGCGATGCAACAAATTCCGGCATATAG
>JASFMT010000444.1:0-3817 GCA_050117455.1 Gammaproteobacteria bacterium
AGTTTGCCGCCTTGATATGATTTTGAGCAGGAGCCTGCGGTGCAGGCGATAAAGGCAATGCTAAATTAAATAGCTGATCAAAAACACAGGCTGCCAGGGTGGCTCACTTCTCCCGGAACTTCCTTGGTTCATTATTTGTCAGCTACTTTAATCCAGCACGCCTGGTACAGTTTTTTGCCGGCTTTGTCTACAAAGTGATTCTTACATGTTTCTTTGTATCCTTTTTCTGCAAACCATGCCGCGCGTTCCTGGTATTTATCTTCAGGCATGCCATGGTAGGAGTACCACCGTTTCAACTGTTTAAAAGCGGGTTTAAATGTGCCTCGGTATTGAACCTTTCCTTTGTGTAGTCTGCCTTCCACTCGGTGCGCATAGTATTGTTTTTCGGCGGCATCATCGAATATCTGTTCAAAATCATTGTTTGATACCCAGTCGCTGCGGATTTCCGCTTCTTTCGCATTCGCAAGGGTTATGGTTAAGGTCAGAATCACCGTATAGAGGGCCAGGTTTATTTTTTGAATGTTCATTGGTTTCACCATCTTATTTTGAGAAAGGTTTAATAATTTATGACGCAATGATATCTGCAATCAATTTGTCACGTAGCAGAACAGCGGCCCGGTTATCAGGAGCTAATTGAAATACGGCGTAGCCATTGGTGTAAAGAATGGTATCTCCGCCGGAAATATCAAACGATGCAACATTCGTTGCCAATATTGAATCCTGTCCACCCTGGGTGCGTCTGACCAGTTGCCAGGACCGCGGGACCAGTGATGGAATGCCATTAACTTTGCCTTCTTTGCGCAATGCCTTTTCGGCATCGATGCGTTTTCCTTTTATCAGCAGGTCTTTGATGTCGGCTTTAACCTGCGGGCCGGAAGCCGATGTAAGAGGTTTGCGAGAGTACATTAGTGAAAAGAAATTCAGATAGTGAAATACCGCCCTTAACAATCGAAATGGAAACAGCAAGAAGTCAATCAACACGTACGTGCCACTATAAGAGTAACTTTCGTAGGGGCGTTTTATAAAGTAAAGGTTGCCGGCGTTATCGACCCGTGGTTGCAGGTAGTCGAAATTCGGGTCCTCTATTACGGTGGTAACCTGGTTGTCCGCCAGGTCAAGCAGTTTGATGGATGCGGGTCCATGAGCGATAACGTAACCGTCTTCGCTTCGGGCCAGCCCCGAGGACTGGTATAGTATCTTGTTGTTTTCCCCCGGTATCCATGCCGGTGACGTGTCGATGGTATCGCCTTCGGTGAGTTGCCGGGACTCCGTACCATCTTCGCTGATCATGGCGATGTTGGCGATGCCATTGGCCTGCTGCTGTGAACACAATACCTGGTTGTTGTCCGGGTTCACGGCCAGGTTTTCATAGCTGAGGTTCTGTTGATGCAGCAACCGGCGCTCTGTTTTTTCCTTACGGTCATATTCGAAAAGTCCGCCGACATGAGTGTCCTTGATGAAATAGAGCAATTTGTTATCCGACGCAAATTGCGCTGAAACCACCTGGAGGTCAACCTGATCAGCAGCGCCATCGTCGGGTTGACCGGCAAAGGACATCGCCAAACTGGTATTGTTTTTCCACCCATGCAACTGTTTGCGCCGTTCCATCCGGTCAACCATTTCCTGAATATAAGGGCTGTGGACTTGTTCAACCTGATTGTCCCTGTTCCACAGGAATAGCTTGCCTTTGGAGATGAAAACAAATTCCTGGTTACTATTGACAGGAGCGCCGTCTGGCAATGGAAACGGCTCCGCGCGGTCGCCGCTTTGTAGTGGAGGATTCTGCTTGCTCAGAAAGAGATAAATAACAACCGCTACAATTGCCATTATTAGGATGACGTGCATGACTAGCCCCAAACGTTATACATTCGAACCGGATTTCAGCTAGTACTTTATCGGTCTGTGGATGGGGATATTTAATCGCTGCTAAATGACGACTACAGTGTTAAATGATTGATTTAATAACATATTATTCAAAAGTCCGGGTCGCCGTTACCGTTTTTATATTACTTTCGCAATTCACAACAAAATCAATTAGTTAGCGAGTTAGCGCAGGGGGTAATCCATTGCATGTGGCCCCGCAGTGAAAATCAACTCATTAGCGCAACAGTCATATCTGTTATCGATTCGTACTTCAGGATTCGCTAGCATTGATTTGCAACATAGTGTTGCATTGGTCCCTCGACAGTATCTAAGGATAGGGGACCTGTTTCACACCCTTGCCATCAGCCAGCCAGACGTCGGCAACTGGAGAAATATAAGTACTATGCGCGATGTGGGGGAACAACCGATCCACAAATCGTTGTCTTGCATCCGACTTCCTGATTTTTTCCAGAGCCTCCAGAGAGTCGAATACCGTGATGTGATAGTGGTGTAGTGGATTGTCCCGGTCTTCAAGCCACAGGGATAGCTGTATCTCAGGAACGTTATCGTTAAAATAATTCACCAGTTCTGCTGCTGCGTTTTTTCCCTCTTCGAATTTGCCGTCCGGCTTGAAATCATAATCGTTAACCACGGTTATGCTCATAAAATCTCTCCTTGAAGTGGGTTAATCGCGAGTCCATGGGGGACGGGGCCTAACTGTTGCTAATTTGTAATATCCCTCCGGTACGTATTCCTAAACCAAAACACAATCACTAATGATCTTCGATACTTGCGGTGTTACCAATGTCAGTCTGCGTTGTCAGGCTCCGGACCATTTAGCGCCGATTGATGTGAACGGGTTTTCCAGTGATATTCCCCGATTCCCGTTGAAACAACCATCCCGTAATCGGCCAGTAATCCAATACGCATAAACTGAATACCGACAGTACGTATTGATACTGACTCAATTATTTAATCCTTTGTATATGAAAGGGGAACTCACCATGAAGAAACAATTATTCAGTATAGTTATATTGATTTTTATGGCATTGATTAGCTTCAATGCAAGCGCAATTATTGTAGGCTACAGCGCGCATCTGGAATTCGTACACGAGAGAACAGGGGTTAGAATGGTATCTAACCCGGCGGGTGAGTCCGAATCGGCGTGTGAGCGCAACCGCTCCGATACAATCGCATCAATGGCTTCCAGTGGCTTTGTTCTCGATGAGTCACGATCCACCCCCTGCCGGCCGCATGATGAAAAGCTCCCACCGCTGGACGATGTAACTGCTATCAAAGTATTACCGCCCGGCCCCCAGTGTCTGTCGTGTCCGTTGTTAAACGAAAAAACAATTGGAATCTTTTATCCTGAATTTCGTAACAAGGTGCTTCAGTTGTACTATCAATACAACATCGAATCGTACAACGCCGAACTTAGAAACCTGCAGTCAAAGTACAGGTTGGAAGGGTTTACGCAACAACTGTATTTCCTGAACCAGCAACAGAAATAACCGCTATGTTGACTCCGAAAAGGTAACTACAAGGCCGCACAAACCGTCGTGGTTGTGCGGCTTTCGTATGTTTGGATTGCAGAAAGTAGCTATGCGCTGTTCAGGGGGCGTGTTTATTGGTTATCCAGGCCAGCTTGCACCTTTTCAACAGCATCGATAATTTCCAGAAACTGTTTTCCAAACTCCGTGAAATGATATTCCACATGCGGTGGTGTTTCAGGGAATACTTCCTTATTGATAATACCGAATTTGTAAAGCTTGGTGAGCCGTTCGTTGAGTACTTTTGTTGTCAGGCCGTCAACCTGGCGTTGCATTTCTCCGGGGCGGTTGATGCCATTACGGAGTAACTGCAGCACTGAAAGCGACCATTTGCAGCCGATAATGGATTCGACCATGCGCCCGACGTTGTTTTCTGTTTGCTGGGTCATATTTTTTAAATGTTT
>JASFMT010000445.1:0-3801 GCA_050117455.1 Gammaproteobacteria bacterium
GCGGGTCATCGTTGCAGCATAGTGCTCAGCAGCCGGCGGTACATTTACCCCTGCCATTAAACTCCATCATTTTACCGCTCAACGGTATATGAACCGGAGCTTTTACCGCCTTTTTAAATGCGGCGGTACGGGTATTGCGTAACAGTTTTCCGTTCCTGGTGGCCATTTCATTGGCGTGAGATGCAATGACCGATTGGGGCTTGACCAGCTGGTTAATCACATAGGCTGCTTCCGCGGGGCCGGTGGTAAATGTGCCGCCGATATTAATAACGGCAAGGTTGGCTTTATAAAAATTTTTAACCACCAGTTTTTGTTCCGCGGTAATACCGGTATCGCCGGATAAGTAGACCACCAGCCCATTAGTGAATTTCACCACGTATCCACCCGGTGGTCCTATGTAGGCCGTAAGGCCGTTGGCTTTTAACGCTTCGGCATGTTCTTTTGCAAGAAACGCGGGATTCAAGCCGTTGCTGTGCACCGCGGGCACGCTGGCAATGGCCACGCCGCCCACTTTACGTTCCGCGCCAAAGCGCACCAGCTTGACCTGATCGGCATTGCCCCCGGCGGCTTTGACTTTTTGAGTAAAGAAACTGGCCATTTCACCCCCTACCAGGAAATCCGCTTTTTTGGCAACGACAATGTTCACGCTGTTGGAGTTGGGTGTGGCATCCACGGAGAATTTCGGCGCGGCGCAGGTGCCGGCGTTAGCCTCGGCCTGGTGCTTGTCCCCCAGGTGGTCGCTGTGCACATGACTTAACAGGACCACATCAATATCCCCCAGCCGCGGATCATCGGGGCCGCGTACCGTGCGTCCCGCATCGTAAAGGATGCGCGTGCCTTTCGGGTCTTCAAACACCAGCGCCCGGTCGTTGCGGCAGAACTCACCATCGTGACTGCCTAATGGAGTTATCTTGACATTGGCGGCCCAGGCCGTTGGTAATAAAAAACCTGCAACCAGTGCGACTATCCAGGGGGCGATCATTCTTGTTTTACACATGGTGCCTCCACTATTGTATAAATTCACCAGTATTAAATAAGTGATATCTATGAGTTATAGACAATAAACGGCATTAGTACAGCCGGTACATCCCCGGGTAAAACTTTGAGTGATGTTGCGGCAAAGGACTAGCGGCCAAACACAGCGGTTTCGCAGGTCTTTAACATTTCGATGTACCGGTCCCAGAACGGCTTTTCCAGCCACTTGTAACCAATACGATCGGCGTTGCAGGCGTGAATTGCCATGACCCAGATCAGCGCCACGATTTCATAATACGGTATTGCATCCAGTTCCCGCTGGTTTAGCGGTCGTACCTGTTGATAGCCTTCCAGAAAGGCGCTAGCAATATCGCTTTCTATATTCGCCATCCGGATGGCGGAGTTAAACTTGCCAAGTTCAAATGCCCGGTAACCAAAGCCGCACTGATCGAAATCAAAGACGGTAATCCGGTGTTGACTATCGATATGAAAGTTGGAAGGGTTCACATCGCCGATGCAAATGCCATAGGCATCCTTGTCTTTAGCAATGCCCGGGAGCGCGTGTTGTACCTGATGTCCCAGCTTGCTCAGGTAATCTTGTGCTTTCGAATCAATATACGGCGCAATTGCGGTCAAAGAATCATCGAGGAGATAAGGAAGGTCTAGAACGGGCCGTTGGCAGGATGGCTCAAACGGTGCGCTAAGGTTATGGATTTCCGCCACGGCCTGCGCCAGCCGTCTGCTTTGGCCGGGATCTATCTGTTTGCCCGGTGCGTGGCCGTTCGCGTAATGAAACAGGGTGGCGGCGCGTGTTCCTTCGGGATACGGGATGGAAAACAGCAATTCACCGTTGCTGGTTCTTACCGGCGCCGCCACGGGGGCGTTTTTCTCGTTCAGGAATGCCAATAACTCCAGCTCGAATCTTATGTCATCCAGGGAACGCCAGCTGTTGCGATAGACTCTCAGGATATATTTTTGGCTACCGGTTTCGACCAGATAATTGTCATGCAGGCCCAGTACATAGAATTTGCAGATGACAGGCCTGGCCAGGGCATAGTGCGTCTCGATCCATTGGCTTATTGAATCTGCAGAAAGTTGGGAATAACAGTAGCTATTGTCCGGCATAGTCGATCTCAATCGGTGATGTCCGTGCGGGACATTTTAGTTATCGGCAGCGAAAGGCGAGCGGTTCATTGTTGTACATTAATCAAACAGATTCCTGGGCAGACAAAGATCTTGAGACAGCTCAACGAAATTGCATTCAATGTGTCTTAAAACTATAAACCAGGATCATAAAACGATCGAGCGCGATTGTCTGGATTGCGGATCAATTTATGGCGATAGCGTATTACTTGCCCGGGAGGCCGCGGAGGCTCGGATAATGAAACGATTTAAAAATATTTTGTGCGTGGTCAATCCCGAAAGCCAACGTGAACCGGCTCTCGAACGGTCAGTGAAGCTCGCTGAAAACAATCAGGCCACGCTGTCAGTCGTGAGTGTCACTGAAGCAATGGCAGGTGATATTGAATTGCCTGAGCAGGGTTCTGTATCCGAAGAACTGCAATCGGCACTGATAAAAGCTCAGAAAACGAAACTCGATGAGCTGGTTGAGCCCTATCGAAAATATATTAATATCCAGACCACCGTACTTTCCGGTTCGATTTTTCTCGAAATCATTCGCGAGGTGTTGCGCAACGGCAGGGACCTGGTTGTGAAGACGCCGGAAGATCCGGACTGGCTTTCGCAGCTGTTTGGCAGCGATGATATGCACCTGTTGCGCAAATGCCCGTGCCCGGTCTGGCTGGTAAAAGCCGAGGCGCCGAAAAAGTTTCGCCGCATCCTGGCCGCTGTTGATGTTGATGAATTTTATCCACCGGAGCAATTGGCATCCGAGGACGCATTGAATCACCAGGTGCTGGAAGTGGCGGGTTCGTTGGCGGTATCTGAGTTTTCAGAGTTGCATGTGGTGCACGCATGGAGCGCGCCCGGCGAGAGTGCCATGCGGGGCGGCTTTCTTAGTAAACCTGAAGAGCAAATAAAAGTTTACGTTGAACAGGTAAGGCAGCAACGGGAAAAGGCCTTAAACGCCCTTTTGCAGGACGCCGGCAAAAAACTCGGTGCCGATGCCATGGATTATCTTAAACCGCAAACTCATCTGGTCAAGGGCTGGGCGCGCGAGGAAATTCCGGAACTTGCCAGGCAACTTGATGTTGATCTTGTTGTGATGGGTACCGTTGCCCGTACCGGCGTGCCGGGATTTATTATTGGAAATACAGCGGAAAATATACTTAACCAGATCCAGTGTTCCGTGCTGGCGATTAAACCGCCGGGGTTTGTGACGCCGGTCGTTGAACAAAGCTAACTATCGTTGCAATTGCGTGACCTGGAAAGTTTGCATGTCTTTATGCAGGCCGCGCAAGGATGGTCCGGATTTGCGAACAGCAATTAATGCACTTTCAATAGACATGATGACGTGAATGTAAACAGGTCGTCCCAAAATAACAATAGTGTTCACCCGGAAACGGCTGTTCGTGAACCTGCGAATCTGCTTGTTACGTTTCTCTGGCGTGTTGTCTTGTTGGCGTTGTTCTGGCTGTTATTGAATGCAACGGATAGTGCATCCTGGATAATTGGTATCCCCTCCATTCTGGTCGCTGCATCGTTCAGTATGCAACTGGCGCCGCCGCGTGCGTGGCACTGGCGGCCCTGGCAGGTCGTGCGCTTTTTACCCGTATTTTTGCTTGAGTCTGTCAAAGGGGGTATTGATGTCAGTTTGCGCGTGTTTCGTCCAGGTATGCGGCTGCGCCCGGTGGTAGTGGACTACAG
>JASFMT010000446.1:0-3788 GCA_050117455.1 Gammaproteobacteria bacterium
CCTACTCACTGTGACAATATCCACCGTAGCGTGCTGCTAAGGTTCGAAGCGCTGTGACAATATCCACCGTAGGGTGCTGCTGAGGTACGAAGCGCACCGTTCTGAGCAACGAAACTTCTTAGTTGTTGCGGTTCGCAGCGCTTACCGCAACCTACGGGCTAATGGTGGGCTATGCACCCGGAGGGTATAAACCCACCCTACCCACTGGCCATCAATGTAGATAGTCTAATGGTGGGCTGTGCACCCGGAGGGTATAAACCCACCCTACCCACTTTGTACCCGAAGGGCGTAAACCCACCCTACCCACCAATCTCAGACATTGCTTCAAACAACGTTATTCTTCGGGTTTAAAATCGAAAGCTTTGTCGTGAACATACACCAGCTTGCAATCTTCCAGGTATTTGGCATCGTGAATGCGGCCAGCCTTGACATAGCCGGTATCGCCTTTGTTGAGAATAATTTTCTCGCCATCGGGAACCAGGCCATCGGATGATTTAGCATAAAACTGTATCGCCATTTTTCCTTCGACGACCACCGTCATATCATCACCGGGGTGGGAATGAGGCGGCTCTGCGGAACCCGCTTCCCACCGTTCGAGCATCACTTCCACTCCATCGGGGTTTGCGGGGTAGGTGGTTCTCAGGGTAAAACCTTCCGGGGTATCGGGAGCTGTTACGTGATTAGTCCACACGGCACTGGTATCGGAGGTTACTGCTTTATTGTCGTTGGTACTCATGTTTCATCCTTTGGGTTATTTTAAGGCACTGGTTTTAACTGAGATACGTAGTCTACCAGAGACGTTTGAAAATATATTCAGCGGGTAAAGTGTGGAAATTTACTGGGAATTTGATACGGGTACAATTTAGAGGATCTACACGGGTCTAAATACTTTCGATTTATGGTAGAATGGCTTCGAATACTGGGTTTTTCTCCGTAAACACCGGCATTCGTCAACGCTAGCGACTAATCAACCGTAACACTCATCGACATTCGTTGTGCTTAACCGTTTCTTATTAACTGTCTGCCTCACCGTATTACTCAGTGGTCATCTGCACGCCGATGTGTTGATTGGCGCAAAGGCTCCGGATGTTGGGGGAAAAGATTTACAGGGCAAAACACATCGCCTGAGCGATTACCGTGGCAAAATTGTTGTGCTTGAATGGTCCAGCCCGGAGTGCCCCTACTCCCGGCGCTATTACGAAAACGGCACACTGGACTCACTTTATGATTACGCTGCGAAAAATGGTGTGGTGTGGATCAACATTGTACCGAAATTGCAGATAATGACCCGCGAGCAAGCCCTGAAACACCTGGATGAATCTAAAAAGACGATCATTATGGATAGCGATCTCGCCATTTCCACTGCGTACGGTGCCACTACCACACCTCAGATTCTCATCATTGATGAACAGGGCATTTTGTCTTATACCGGCGCCATCGATTCCACGGCCATGATGAAGAAAACGGCGAACAACGTTGTATCGTATACCCACGATGCGCTGGATGATCTATTAGCGGGCCGGAAAGTGAGTAGAGCGATAACCCGGGCTTTTGGCTGCTTTATAAAAAGCAACGTACCCTCCGACGACGGCTTGCCCGCCATCAGCGGGCAAGGGTCGCGGTAATCGAAGACATCACCATGACTTCGTCGCCCATACGCCGTATTCCTACCCGGTCAAGGCCGTAATTGACACCAAAGTCCGAACGCTTAAAGGTGCCGTAGGTGGAAAAGGCCGCAAGCGCCCTGCCCTTGCTGGTCAAACCGGTTTTCTGATGAAAGGTCACTTCCATCTCGAAGGGATAAGTCATACCCACTAACGTTAGCTCACCTTTAACAATGGCGGTAATGACACTGGATTGCTCACCATAGGCCTGGAACTGGCTGGCACTGGTGGGAACAACTTCAGTACTCTTAAAAGTGATAAGCGGAAATTTTAAAACCCAGAGTATCTTCTCGCCCATCACAATGTCTTTAATGTTATCGGTGCGGTGAAATTCGTGATCGAAGTATGCATCACCCGCGGTGACCGTGATCCTGACGCTGGAATTTTTCAGGTTCGCTTCGTCAAGCAAAATCTCCCCTGTCACATGACCAAACTCGCCTTTCAAAATATCAGGCTCACACATCTTGGTTGCCACACGAACAAAGGATTGTCCACTATCCACAACGTAGCGCTCCGCAGAAAAAACCGCGGTCGAAGCAAAAAACCCACAAAAAAGAAATAGCGAGGCACGATGAAATACGGAATGTTTAACCATTATCTACCTACCGGCATATCAAATGCGAGAATCAATAAATTTGTAGTTTTCATAAAATAGCCGTGATATACATCTTAAAGGCCGTTGCAGCAATGAACAATAATTCATTATGTTAACGGAAGCCGATACTGCATTTTCGGGCTAAATTTCGAGTTCTTGATAGAAATTTGATCAAAGACAAGTTCTCGGCTTGTTGTTGCTGATAGCATAGTTTTAATATAAACAGGCTAGAGTGCAAGCACCGAAACCAGCCAGGACCGGCGATTATGTCTAAACGACCAATGAAAACAGCTATTCGATCCTTCTTTGTATTTATAGCGGTTTTTGCCACACCTTGCTTTGCGGAATCCATTGATGCCGCCGCTGTCATCAAGGCGGCAATCAATCAGTGGCGCGGCACCAGCTCCCATTCTGTTATGACCATGAAAATTCACCGCCCGGACTGGGAGCGCGTCATGACCATGGAAGCCTGGACGCAAGGCGAGAAAAAGTCGCTTGTCCGTGTACTGGAACCCAAGAAAGATGCCGGTAATGGCACGCTGTTAATCGATAACACCATGTGGACATTTTCACCAAAGGTGAACCGGGTGATCAAGATTCCTTCAAGCATGATGAATCAAAGCTGGATGGGCTCGGACTTTTCCAATAAAGACGTTGCCCGTTCTTCGGATATTATTGATCAGTATCATCATACCCTGATCGACACCGAAACCAGCGAAGAACATAAAGTATATACCATTCAGTCGATACCCAAGGAAGCCGCGCCGGTAGTCTGGGGCAAAGAGGTATTGCGCATTCGTGATGACTACGTGATGCTGGAACACACTTTTTTTGATCAGGATATGAAGCCTGTCAAGCGAATGAAAGCGTTAAAGGTTGGCATGATGGGAGGCCGCATGGTAGCGATCATCGAGCGCATGGCAAAACTGGAGACGGAGGACCAATACACCGAGATTGAAATGCAATCGGCGAAATTTGATATCAAAGTGCCTGACAGTACGTTTACCCTGTCAAATCTGAGAAATCCTCGATTTTAAGAAACAAGATTCTAGAGAATAGAAATGGGCATTGTCTTCAATCTTGCATGGCGAAATCTCTGGCGAAATCGCCGACGCACCTGGCTCACCGCCGGCGCGATTATGTTCTCTACCGTCTTGCTGGTTGGATGGGTACCCATTCAGTTTGGCACTTACGACATTATGATTAACGCCAGTTTGCGCGTCTTTCCGGGGCATGCCCAGATACAGCCGCCGGGATATCAGGACAAACCAAAGATCCGTAATGTCATCGATAACGCCGAACAACTGGCCCGGTCACTGCGCGGCAATGAACTGTATGAGGGTGTTGCCGTGCGCGCCCAGGGCTTTGCGTTGCTATCGTCGGGCACTCGCAGTTATGGGGCGCAAGTCGTCGGCGTACAACCCGAATACGAAGGTGGTACTTCGAGCATTCCAGGCCTGGTCAAGCAGGGGCGCTTTCTTTCCAGCATCGATGCACAGGAGCTAGTGATTGGCAGTGCATTGGCGCGC
>JASFMT010000447.1:0-3785 GCA_050117455.1 Gammaproteobacteria bacterium
ATTCATCAGCGCATGCCACGGTGCCGCATCATCCCCCTGTGGTAAATAGTGACTGATGTTTTTTCCCAATACCGAAGCCAATGGATAAGTGGTTAATGCCTGTGGCTCGGGGCATTGAATCACCCAGTGCATCGCCGATAAAGCATGCAACTGCCAGGGGGTATCGGAATAAGTAGCATTGATATCGTCGACAATTTGCTGCGCCTCGTCATCGCTAATATCAAGCACATCATTACCCATCATCATCAAGTGATCACGATTGGGCTGCACCAAAACGGGATCGGCGCGCATCATCCAGTGGCTGGATATTTCGCCGTGATATAGCAGCCAGTTCAATGCCGCCATGGGTACGTCTTTATCATTGTTATCGCTCAAGCCAAACAGGCCGAACAATACACTTTCAAAAGCCGCATCATTGCCGTTATACAGGCGGCCACGGGACAATATCAGTTCCAGCGCCGGCAATCGCGCGCCCTGCTTGACCGCTTGCGCGACAAACGGGCGAAACGCCTCCTGCTCGATGAGCATCAGACCGGGCAAAACAACGGTTACATCGAGACTTTTCGGATTTTGAGGCATTGTATCGCGTGACTTTAAAAAATACTGTCAGGCCCGCTCGATAAACATGGCATCGCCGTAGCTGAAAAAACGGTAACCCTGTTTAATGGCATGGTTATAAGCAGAAAAAATATGTTCCTTGCCGGCAAAAGCACACACTAACATTAACAGTGTTGATTCGGGCAAATGAAAATTGGTAATCAGGGTATCAACGGTTCGTACGGGCACGCCGGGATAAATAAAAATGTTAGTCTCCCCTTCATAGGGCTTTAACGTGCCGTCTTGCGATGCTGCTTCCAGGGACCGCAACGAAGTCGTTCCCACCGCTATTACCCGTTTGCCGGCGGCCTTGGTCTGATGCACCGCATCACATACCTCCTGCGTCACCACAATATGTTCACTGTGCATCTCATGATCTTCAATATTATCGACCCGCACCGGCTGAAAGGTTCCGGTTCCCACATGCAATGTAACATAGGCAAATCGCACGCCCTGTTGCTGCAACTGAGTCAACAGCATATCGTCAAAATGCAGGCCGGCGGTGGGCGCGGCAACCGCACCTTCCTGTTTTGCGTATACGGTTTGATAACGTTGCGCGTCGCTCTGACTGTCTTCGCGGGTAATATAAGGTGGCAGTGGCATGTGGCCGCAGGTTTCCAGCAGTTGCCGGACACTTTCATGCGACCGGCACACCAGCCGGTACAGGTCACCGCGCCGGTCGAGCACTGCAAACTCAAAGGCATCTTTGCCGTCGCTTTCGATAATAACAACGCCTCCCACTTTGGGAGACTTGCTGGCTCTCACGTGGGCCAGCACCTGGTTACCTTCCAGGATCCGCTCCACCAGCACTTCCACTTTACCGCCTGTCGCTTTGCGCCCGAACAGGCGCGCCGGGATCACCCGGGTATTGTTAAAAACCAGCAAATCCCCGGGGGCCAGCAATGCCGGTAAATCGCTGAACTGGCGGTCCGCCAACGCGCCGGTCCCGCCGTCCAGGCACAACAGGCGGCTGGCGGTACGCGACGCCAACGGAAATTGGGCAATTAAATCCTGGGGTAATTCGTAATAAAAATCACTGCGTTGCATGCGGAACGATAGTAGCAAAAAAGCCGGCGCCATGCCTTGCTCTCGACGCTAAAATCACTATACTAGGGAACCTCTCGTGCCGGGGTGGCGGAACTGGTAGACGCGCCGGATTCAAAATCCGGTTCCTTCGGGAGTGTCGGTTCGACTCCGACCCTCGGTACCAACCTAGTGCAGGTTATTCAGGTTGTTATAGTAACCTGGCGACAGGGCAACCGCGTAATCTGTCGCGCTCTCCCTGCCTTAAACTCAACGTGCCCATAGATTAGCAGACTTTATTTGGCAGCCGCTTTAGTTGGACCATCACTATTGGGTAGCGCCTGCCACGCTAATATTGTCCCTTCCTAATGTAAAGAGTATGGTAGTACCTTCGTCAATGTTACCAATCGCCCATACTTTTCCGTTATGGCGACTGATGATTCGTTTAACCGTTGCCAGCCCTATGCCGGTACCAGGAAATTCGCTTGCATGATGCAGCCTGCTAAAAGGCATAAACAATTTATCCCGGTATTTCATGTCGAAGCCGACACCATTGTCTTTGACAAAACAGGCAAGCCCATTCTCTGTGCCATTCCTAACACCCACCTGAATTAATGGCTTTTCGACCTGACCGGAAAATTTTACCGCATTAGCCATCAAATTCTCCATTACTATCCGTAATAGGTTTGCATCGGCGGTAACATTGATATCCGGTTCAATTTCAAACTCGATAACCCGGCCGCTGTTCTGACTGTATAAATCCTCACAGATTTCACCAGCCATCGCGCTTAGGCTAAAAGTCTCAGGCGCCAGCGTATTTCTCGACACTCTGGATAACAGTAACAGGTCATCGATTAACTGCGCCATTTTCTGGATATTATTTCTTATCCGCTGCAGGTTAGCCCTACCTTCTTCATCGAGAAGGTCCCGATAATCTTCTTCAAGAATATTACTGAACCCGTCAATGGAACGAAGGGGCGCACGCAGATCATGGGACACAGAGTAACAAAATGACTCCAGCTCTTTGGTTCTTTCAGTTACTATTTCTTCGAGATGATTCCGGTAACGCTCTAGCTCCAGGTCTTTTAATTTCCGTTCAGTGATATCTTCGGTAATCCCGGCAACCCTGAAAACAGCCCCGTTCTCATCCATGATAACCTTGCTTTTATCCCGAACCCAGCGAGTTTCGCCTTTACCGTTGATTATCCGGTATTCCATACTCAAATCTTCCTGCATACCAATAGACCGGCTGGTTTTCATTGCACGTTCCTGATCGTCGGGGTGCACAGCTTTGATCCAGGCATCGGGATTCCGGTAAATTTCTTCCAGTGAGCGTCCCCAGATTTTCTCGTAGGCAGGACTTACATAAATCATGGTATTCGCAACCGGATCAAACAACCAGAAAATATCATTAATGTTTTCGGCAAGTTGCCGGAAGCGCTCTTCGCTACGCTTTAGCGCTTCCTGCGAGGCCTGTTTTTCGGCCAGGTTATCCCATTCACGCAGAACCCGTATCGTAATTTGTGGTATTTCGCGGAACAAATGTTCGGATTTTACGACATAGTCCAGCGCTCCAAGTTTCAGAACATCCACTGCCAACTGCTCATTACCAAAATTCGTCATCACTACAACAGGAAACTTATGCCGGTTTTCTTCCAACAACTCTACCCCCTGACCGTCCGGTAAACGGACATCGACAAACATAATATCAGGAGAGTTGGTGCGAAGGTATTCCCTGGCTTGCTCAAGCGTTTTAACAATGGTAACGCTGGCATTGATTAGTCTGGATTCATCCAGGTATCGGTGTATCAGCCTGGAATGCGCCTTTTCGTCCTCAACGATAAGGAAGGCGACCTGCTTCTTGCCAGTGCTATGATCTTGCGCGGCGCTTTCCATAGTTTTGATTTCTCAGGTGTAATTTTTATTACACGCCAACCAATATATTCCCAATTCGTACAACAATGACTTGAAATCTTCCAGGTTGGTTGGCTTTACCAAATAACTGTTTGCATAATTGTTATATGCCGCGCCAAGATCATCTCGGCGTTCAGATGTGGTCAAAATGACGATGGGAATATGCTTCAACTTTTTATCAGTCTTTACCTGTTTGAGGACTTCAATCCCGTCAATTTTCGGCAACCGAAGATCCAGCAGAATTAACTGTG
>JASFMT010000448.1:0-3764 GCA_050117455.1 Gammaproteobacteria bacterium
TCCGTAGTTGTTCAGATTCAATTCATTGAGATTGTTCTGCTGCGACGCCAGATGCTGGATGACGTAGCGCGGTGGCGTGGTTATCTCGTAACTGCTGTCAAAGTCGGTGTATTCAATGCTGTCGTTGTCGTCCCAGCTTAAGGTGGTCCATATTTTTGGCGCGGACTTGTCATACAGGCCGTCACTGCCATCAGTGTCAAACGCGGTAATGGAAATGATGTTGTCATCAATATATTGTTCGGCTTCACGCAATGTGGCTTCCGCGGCCTGGAAGGCCAGTTGCTTGTCGCGTACATTGCCGGCCATTTTTTCTTCCAGTACCGATGACTTCATTCCGGAAACCCCGAGTACCGTCAGAATGAGCATGACGATAAGGCTGATAATCAACACGGAACCGCGTTGCTGCCCGATCATCTGAGTTTGAATGTGTTGCATGGTATCTCTCACCTTCGTGGTCTGTTCGTCAAATTGCTATGAATTGCTGCCAGCTGTAAACCTGATTTAAGTGACTCGGTTGCGTATGGCGATCGATGTGGTGAACGTGCGCCGAAGTTTGTGGTCGCCATAGGCTGTCAGTTTCGCGGCCAGATTGTCCTGCAGCGAACGCACGGTGAGTTCAATGCGTACGCTAACGATATCTCCCCAGTCAGCAACAGTACCGGCATCCACATAGCGATTGGGTGTGCCATCGTCGTCGGAGTCTTCCCCGTACAGCAAGTTCATATCCTCGACACCTTCCACCAGTTCTTCCACGTTCATGGAGGCGGCATTACCCAGTGTCTGGCGGTACAAGGCAACTTCACCGGCGGTGTTGTATCCCAGGTAATAAGTAGTGCTGACGAACTTGTAAACCTCGGCATCTTCCTGATACGGTTTGCTCAGGAAGTTTCCCATGTTTACTGAATCAGCGTGCGCAATCGTCGTGGTGGTACCACTTGTTGATACGTTATTGGCCACGAAAACATCGGCGGCCTCGCAATCGGAAATAAACAGGTAATCGTTGTCCTGGAAAACACCCGCCGCGGTGGTTGCATCCAGTTGCACGTTGGCATTGACGGTTGTCATGTTACCTTTCAGGCGTACGCCGGTGGAGGCGGCGCGCTTGATGCGCACGATGTCCGTGCCTGGCACCACGTCCGCACTGTCAAGGGTAATTGTGTCAGTCAATGCCAAAGGCAGATCAGTACTTTGAAAACCTTCGATACCGGAACCGTCAAACTTGCCCACCAGGTCGGCAACATCGTCACCGGTGGGAGGAGGATAGTAATCAGCCATGTTTTCAGGCTCGCTGATCTTGCTGCCGCAACCGGCATAGCCTGCCATGCGCAAATCCCTGGTGATAAAGTGTGTCGCAAAGCGCCCGCTTTCCTGCAACCGGGCAAACGCTTCCTGTACTCGGTAGGTTTGTTTGTTGTTGATAAATATATGCATCACACCCGCAAGAATGATCAGGCTTAACGCGAGGGCGACCATGACTTCGATGATCGTGATGCCCCGTTGTTTATTGGTTTTCATCTTTGAATACCCCTTCATTACATTTATAAAATGCTGCTTAAGGTAAAGCAGGTGAGGTCCACTTGCGGGTCACCACTGCAACCGGTACCCGTGGCGCCGGTACGCAGGTCATCCCACATTACCGTAATGGTAAATACCGAGCCGATACCGGTACCGGTAACGCGGCCTTGTCCTTCCGGGAGTACCTCCCCCAGTTGCTGACTCCACTCGTAGGCATCATGCTCTGCCATCTGGGCGATACTGCAACCGCTCGAGATGCAGGCCGGGTCTGTGGGAGTCGTGCTAAGTAAATCATCGTAGTCACCGTTTTCCACACCTTGAAGATTGGCGCGCATACGGTCCAGCATGTCGTATGCCAGCAGGTTGGCCTGGGTGCGCATATAGGCGCTGGTGTTGTTGCGCAATCCATTCGCCTGCAAGCCAGCCAGTCCCAGCAAGCCGAATGAAAGTACGACGATGGCTACCAGTACCTCCAGCATGGTAAAGCCGCGCTGATGTTCGTGATTGCGAGTTGTGAAACGTGTCATCATGATGTTCCTTAAACCGGGTGTCGTTATCTGGTGGCAACTATGCCGTTGGCGATGCGCAGGAATCGGGAACCGGCGTAATCAATCGTGGCCGGCCGGTGGGGCTCACCTGCAATTGATTACCAAATCCTTCACCGCGGGTATCGCAAACGGCAAATACCGCGGTACCCCCGCCCATATCAATGGTTCCTTCGGCGGTGTAGATGAGGTCAGCATTGGATACGCTGTTGGATTTAACGGTGACTTCACCTTCAACGTCACTGCCCACACGCAACAGGGTGTCAACACCGTCGTTGTATACGGTGTTGGTGTCCTTGCTGACAAAGATTAACCAACCGCTTGTCCAGGTGTAGTTATTGCCACCACAGCTGGGTGTTGCCGCTGTAGGATTGTCGCTGCGGCACATGATGACGGTGGCGCCCCGGGTTACTGCCTCGTGGCGGGCATAGTTAACATCGGTTACCAGGTTATTGGTAGCGGTGGTTAACTGGCCGTTCTTGATGAATGATGAAAAACTCGGCACAGCAAACGATAGAATGATCATGCCGAGTGATATGGTGATCAGTAATTCAATCAGCGTAAAACCTGTTTGATGGTTCTTGCTGTAGTTGCTGTTTATTCGATTAGTACGGCTCATGATTCTTTACCTTTGTGATAATGCATCGAGTGTTGATGAGTGTAGTGAGTAAAAATTTTCTGTGTTGTGGAAAACGTACCGTTTGTCCATAAAAGCGAACCACTGATCCCGTGTGCCGCGTATTTGACTAACAATAGCGTGATCTTAGGGTAACATCTTGAATCTAAAAGATTAAAAAGTGTGACTGCTGTCACTGGCTGGCAGTGATTAGTTAAAACTTTTGATTAAAAGATTGGTGGCTAAATGTTAATTGGATGGAAACGTTGACAGCGTGGGGGAAGGGAGACGGCAAAACGTGATCGTGTTCACAATGCTTTTGCGCATTGTAAACAGCAGGAACGATTATAAAACGCAAATTAACGGGATGTTGCTATTGCGTGTATACAATATGGCGATAGCAATTCATCGCACTTACCTCTTACCGCTATCGAGCCATTTTTAGGGTACTACGCTGAGGGTTGTGTTTGTGGTTGGCCGCCGGGTTGTGCCACGGTTTGTTTTTGTGTTCGACGCCGGTCAATATAATTTTTGCCGGCAATTAATAAACCCAAACCTATAAAAGCACCGGGGGGTAACACGGCCAGTAGAAAACCGTCATAGTTGCCAATGAATTCAATGGTTATCCACCTGGCATTTTCGCCAAACATTAAATGGGCATCAGCAAACAGGGTGCCCTGTCCGATAATTTCGCGCATGCCACCTAATGCAACGAGTACGGCGGTAAATCCAATACCCATCATTAAGCCGTCCACGAATGAAGGCCAGAAAGAATTCTTGGACGCGAATGATTCGGCGCGGGCGATAATGGCGCAGTTGGTGGTAATTAGCGGCAGGAAGATTCCCAGAATAAGAAACAAATCGTAAAAGAAAGCCTTGGTAAGATATTCCACGATGGTGACCAGTGAGGCAATGACCATCACAAACACCGGTATGCGCAATTCCGGGCGTACGATGTGGCGGATGGCGGACACCGTAACGTTGGAGCCGGTGAGAACCAGTGTCGTGGCAATGCCAAGCCCCAGGGCGTTGATCGCGGTATTGGATATCGCAAGCAATGGGCACAATCCCAGCAATTGGACCAGTCC
>JASFMT010000449.1:0-3756 GCA_050117455.1 Gammaproteobacteria bacterium
GGGAACGACCATTTACCGGATTAGCGATAATCAGTGGCAACCGCTGGACGAATGGAGTGAAACTATTGCGCCCGACTGGGCAGAAGCCGGACATGACGATCTGAAGCAATTGTTCGCCGATCTTGATATCCTGAAGCTGCAGGAACCGGAAAAACAGAACCGGTTTAAATTAAGTTATTACACGCCAACACAGCTGGAACGGGACCAACTGATCGCTGAATTGAACAGCCGCCTGAAAAAAGAAGGTGTTAACGCCAGTATTATCTGGAGCGTCGATGAAGCCGCCAATGTGGGTTTGCTCGATGTCTTGCCGGCATCCGCCACCAAACTGCACGCTGTCGAATTTTTAATGGAGAGTTTGCAGTGTTCGGTGGACGACACCGTGTTTGCCGGAGACAGTGGCAACGATCTGCCTGTCGTGAACAGTGGCAGGGTACAGGCGGTGCTGGTGAAAAACGCCCACCCGGATGTCATCGAAGAAGCCAAAACAGAACTGGCCCGTAAACATGCATCGGATAAGTTGTATGTGGCAAAGGGCGATTTTCTGGGGATGAACGGTAATTATGCCGCCGGTGTGCTGGAGGGTCTGGTGCATTTTATTCCCCGCACCCGCGAGTGGCTGGAATAAACGTTTCGCTTATCGTCCGGCCGTGGTCAAATGCATTTGCCAGGCGACCGCCTGATAGTTGCTAATTTGTTTCGGGTTGCCGTGCTGATCTGGTAAACTTGTCGCAAATTTATTGTCCATCGAATTGAATGTCTTCGACCTATAACATTTATAACCAATAATAATGAAGATTTATTACTTTCCCTATATTGCAACAGGATTGGGCTTGCTGCTTTTATTGCTGGTGATCAAAGGCAGTGGCGCCGACGCGGCGGGACATACAGCCGTTCCATTGTTGACCTTACTGGTGGTAAACGAATTTGCATTTTTTGTTACTGCTATTGCCGCGTACATTGGTATTAAGCATATTCGCGTGGGTGGCACGCCGATCATCTACAAGGTATCGACCGTTGCATGTATTGTGATGGCGGTTGGTTTTTTAGCTATGGGAATAAAACTTTGGCCGCTCTGATTTACTCGTGGCGAAACCAGAGCAGCCATCAAGCCTGATAACGTCATGGCGGCGTTTTCGTACCGCCAGCCAGTCGATCAGTATTTATTTCCATCTTCCCACGTGCCCTTGAGTGGCTTTTCATCCATTTTGGCATCCATCGCTTTTTCCATGGTGCTATCGGTGGCTTCGGCCGGCTCCACAACAGAGGTGTCTGCCGTTGTGGCATCCTGTCTCCATTGATTGGCGGAACCGGCGCAGCCGGCTGTCACTAATATTAGTAATAGCGCGGCAGCACTGATCATTTTTATTTTCATAAGGTCTTCCTCCTTGTGATTGACGCTGCAACATAACAGCGTTTACAAAAATTGACTGGACTAATTCAATGGTTGCCCAGCCAGTAACGGGTTAATTGGTCTTGCTGTCTATTGTGCATAGATGGGTGGACGGTTTACGCTGTGACAACTGCTGCTGCTGCAACTGCCATCATTGGTTGGTTCATTCATGTAAAGCGTTGGCGAGGTTGCTTCCCGGCCGGTTACCGAGGGATATATGCCATTGCCCTGGCCGTTGCCGAGATCAATGGGCTCGGTGGTGTAGAAATTGCCATTACCGTCTACTTCGATGGTGGCTACAAGGTCTCCCGTACCATCCGGTCCACTATAAAGCGATATGGTGGCATCGGGATAATAGTTCTGTAAGTCGATCTCGTACACGGTACCGGCGACGGAATATTGGTACGGATTATTGCCGCCGATGTTATGACAACCGAGGCAGTCTGCACCGCGCCGGCCGTCAGTGTGACTATAGGTCGTGCCATGGGCGCTGGTACGCTGGTCCGGTATTCCCGCCACGACGATTCTTGATGTACCTGCGCCGTCATGGCAACTGTTGCACTGGCCGGTATTGGTAATGGCAGGCATGTAAAGAGGCTCATTGTTGGCATTGCCGACGATGGCAGGATAGAGGCCGTCGACAAAGTTAATGGATTCCGTGGTAAAGAAATTGCCGTTGTTATCCACTTCAATGGTCGCCACCAGGTTACCGCGGCCGCCGGACCGGTCATACAGATAGATCGTGGCATTGGGGTAGACCTGGGTCGGGTCATCCTGTTGATAAACGGTACCTGCCATGGTGTAAATGTATGGATTCCCGGTTCCTTCCACGTGACAGTTCATGCAGTTTTGCCCGCGCCGTTCATCGGTGTGACTGGTCGTCGTGCCGTGCTGGCTTATCAGGGTGTTGACCTTTTCCCCGGAGTAAATGGGTAACTCGTTCACGCCGTGGCAACTGTTGCAGGCGCCGTTAACGATGCTGGACGGCATAAATTGCAGGTCATTGCCGTCTGTACTTTCGACAACCGGGTAAAGGCCGGTACCAAAGTTAATATTTTGTGTCGTATAAAAATTGCCATTGCCGTCCACTTGCAGTGTTTCAACCAGGCGGCCGCCGCCATTGGGTTCTGTATAAAAATACAGGGTGGCGTCCGCGTAAAAGTCTTCCAGCCCGAGATCGTAAACGGTCCCGGCAATGGTGTAATTGGTGTGACAGGTCATGCAATCGGTGCCGCGCCGGTCATCGGTATGACTCAGTGTTAGTCCGTGTTCACTGATGCGCTCGACATTTTCCGGGATTTCCTGGCCGGCATAAATCGGTAACGTGCTGTTGCCATGACAACTGTTACATTCGCCGTGAGTGATAAAGTTACCCATATAAATCAGCGGTTCGCCGGCCGTGCCTTCTATAACCGGGTAGACGCCGGTTGAAAAATCCATGGCCTGCGTTGTGTAAAAATTTCCGTTGGCGTCCACTTCCATGGTGCCGACCAATGTGCCGGTACCGTTGGGTCCGCTGTAAAAGTTAATGGTCGCATCGGGGTAGATGGAATTGAAATCGTTTAACTGATAGACCGTGCCGGCAACGGTGTAAACATATGGATTATTACCGTCGTAATGACAATCCATACAATTTCGGCCGCGGCGATCATCGGTATGACTGCGAGCGGTGCCGTTCTCACTGAATATGTCGCCGGCTGGCGTAGTTTCCCCGCCATCACCACCACCGGTAAAGGTGTTGTCGTCACCGCCACTACAACCCGTTATTATGCCCAGGGCGAGCAACAATATCCCCACAACTTTGCAACCACGCATAGCCAAAACCTCCCTTGATTAAAGGTGTTAAACGTCATGCGTCACGAATAAGACGCAATCGTAAGCCGTAACTTTTTCGAAGATGGATTAAACGTTTGTCCTAACGTTTTAGAGAGTACTACTGAAGGTAAGTACTACTGTGAATACTCAAGAGAACAACCAGAATGGAATTTGGTCGGTTACTCCAGCTACTGTTACCGCAGTTGCAGCCTTATTATGCACTGCTATCAGGGGCTGCTGTCAATACGTAGTCGATGTTTAAATAAAACTGAATAGGATTGCTAATTGTTTGATTTGTGGTGCGGTTATCTATAAAAACTATATCATCCCGTGTTATCGATAGTTTCTACGCGAGCATTATGCCAATCATTCATGATTCCTACATATTTGAATAAGACTTTGCTATGGTCGATATCATCGTGCCGGCGCTTGATATAAGCCACTAACAAAGTTGCAACCACTTAAAAGACTCGCAATGCCTCTCGGACATACGCCGCCAGAAAATGCTGAATCGATACAACGTTTAATAGCGGGAGCAGGGGGGGGGC
>JASFMT010000450.1:0-3748 GCA_050117455.1 Gammaproteobacteria bacterium
CGAAACTCCACGAACAGATCCATGGGTTCTTTTGACCCACCTTTTTCCAGGATGGCGTGTAAAAACTCGTTACCCGTGTCGCGGTTAAATATGCCGGTTTCTTCGAATTTTGAGAACGCATCGGCGGACAAGACTTCCGCCCATTTGTAACTGTAATAACCGGCGGCGTATCCACCGGCGAATATATGCGAAAAGCCGTGCTGAAACCGGTTGTATGGTGCCGGTTTGACCACCGCCACTTCGTTGCGTACTTCGTCCAGCGTTTGTTGAATATGGGCGCCTTCACCCGGTTTATATTCCAGGTGCAGGCGAAAATCAAACAGCGCAAATTCCAGCTGCCGTACCATTTGCATGCCCGACTGAAAATTTTTCGCGGCGGTCATTTTTTCAAATAAATCGTTCGGCAATGGTTCACTGGTTTGATAGTGACGCGCCATCAGGTCAATGGATTCCTTTTCCCAGCAGAAATTTTCCATGAACTGGCTGGGCAGTTCCACCGCATCCCATGCCACGCCACTGATACCGGATACGCTGATGTAATCCACTTGCGTAAGCATGTGATGCAGGCCATGACCGAATTCATGAAACAGCGTCAGTACTTCGGTATGGGTAAATAACGCCGGTTCATCACCAATGGGGGGCGAGAAATTACAGGTCAGGTAGGCCACCGGGGTTTGTATCTGGTCTTTGACTTTTTTACGGCTGATGCATTCGGCCATCCAGGCGCCGCCGCGTTTGTTGGCCCGGGCGTACAGATCAATAAAAAACTTGCCCCGTATCCGGTCCTGTTCATCTCTTATTTCAAAGAATTTTACATCCTTGTGCCAGGTATCCACGCCATCGACCTGTTGTATCTTTAGGCCGTACAGTCGGTTGACGATATCAAACAAACCTTTTAATACCACCGGTTCGGGAAAATAAGGTTTCAATTCTTCCTGGGTAATGGCGTACTTGTGTTGCCGGAGCTTTTCCGAATAGTAGCCAATGTCCCAGGGTTGTAAATCCGGGTGGTTGTGATGTTCCTGTGCATATTGTTTGACTTCCTGCAGATCCTTTTCGGCGTAAGGTTTGCTATGCGCCGCCAGATCATGGAGAAACTGCATGACTTCATCCGTTGAATTGGCCATTTTGGTGGCCAGTGAATATTCGGCATAGTTGGCGAAATTCAGTAACTGCGCCAGTTCGTGGCGCAGTGCCAGGATCTCTTCCATGATGGCGGAATTGTCCCATTGACCGGCATGGGGCCCCTGGTCCGATGCACGGGTGACATAGGCATCGTGCATTTCCTTGCGCAAATCACGGTTATCGGCATAACTCATTACCGCGTAGAAACAGGGAAAGTCCAGGGTAAGCCGCCAGCCTTGCTGGTCGTGTTGTTCGGCATTTTGTTTCACCATGGCTGTGGCCGAATCCGGTAAACCACTGAGCAGGCTTTCATCATCGATGTGTTTATGCCAGGCGTTGGTGGCGTCCAGTACGTTATCGGAAAACTGCGAAGTGAGTTTGGACAATTGTTGCTTGATGGCTTTGAAGCGTTGCTGTTTGTCTTCCGGCAAATCAATACCCGATAGATGGAAATCCCGTAATGCGTCGTCGATGGTTTTTTGCTGGGCTCCATCCAGTGTGGCAAATTCATCACTGTTTTTAATGTGATGGTAGGCGTTGTAGATGCGTTTGTCCTGTGACAGCTCCGTATGGAATTCCGTCATTTTGCTCAGACTGTTGTTATAAGCTTCCCGCAGCGTTTCATTATTGGTGACGGCATTCAAATGGCTAACAGGTGACCAGGTTTTGTTGATGCGGTCTTCAATGTCTTCCAGCGGCTGAATAAAGTTATCCCAGTTGTAGTCACTAATTTCACTGGCTAATTTATCTATTTGTTGTTTGCTTTCCCGCAGGACTTGTTCCACGGCAGGTTCCACGTGTTCCGGGCGGATTTTTGAAAACGGCGGCAAATCATCAAAATCAATTAACGGATTACTCATAACATCTCTCGGTGGTCATTATAATTAATTAAAAATCATGAAGTTATTGCTTCAGTGGTGGCGACTGGGTGATGATAGCAATGGCGATGGTTATTAGCCAGTCTGTCATTATCTAGCATCAGTGATGCCAGATTGTTGCAGTGACTATTACGTCCGGGTTGATTCATTTGCCATGCCCATGACAATACGACCCTCAGCAATGAATTGTGTTTCCGCGGCCGGCAGGTTAATTTGCATTACTGAATCGCATTGCCTGTATCGATATCGATTGTAACCATCAACGTTTTACGAGGTCACCCGTGACATCACAAGATGCCAGCAATCCCGAAAAACATCCCTACGATGATTTAACGCCGGACACGTTACTGGATGCCGTGGAATCCCTGGGACTTGTGCCCAATGGCCGGCTGCTGGCGTTAAACAGTTACGAGAATCGGGTCTATCAAATTGGTATCGAGGACCAACAACCGGTGATCGTCAAGTTTTACCGGCCGGGGCGCTGGACCAATGAGGCGATTATCGAAGAGCACCAGTTTACCCAGTCCCTGGCACAACTGGAAATCCCGGTGGTGGCGCCGATGTCTTTTACTGATGACCAGTTGACCTTGCACGAACACGCCGGCTTCCGGTTTGCGGTTTATCCCAATTGCGGTGGCCGCTGGCCGGAACTGGATGACCCGGACAAACTGATGTGGATTGGCCGTTTCATCGGCCGTATTCATGCGTTGGGAAAAGCAAAGGCGTTCGAGCACCGTCCCCGCATCGATATTCAGAGCTACGGCTGGTCGTCACTGGACTACCTGATGAAACAGGACATGGTTCCCGGGGAGTTGCAGGAACCTTATCACGTGGTGGCGGAACAATTATTGCAAAAAGTGGAAGACAAATTCCGTATCGTCAGCGACGTGCATTATTTCCGTATCCATGCCGATTGTCATCCCGGTAATATTTTGTGGACTGATGATGGGCCACATTTTGTAGATTTTGATGATACGCGCATGGGCCCGGCGGTACAGGATATCTGGATGCTGTTATCCGGCAGCCGGCGTGATATGACTGAACAGCTGTGCGATATCCTGGAAGGTTATACGGAGTTCTGTGATTTTGATGCCATGGAACTGAATTTACTGGAGGCGCTGCGCAGCCTGCGTATGCTGCATTATTCCGCCTGGCTGGCAAAACGTTGGGATGATCCCTCGTTTCCGAAAAATTTTCCCTGGTTCAACAGCACCAGTTATTGGGAAGAGCAGATACTGACCCTCAAGGAACAGCTGGCGGTGATGGATGAACAGCCACTGGTCTGGGCATAACAGCCATTTAACGACAGGTACTTTACCAACCTTCGCACCCATCGTTGCCGATAATGAAAATTGCCAGAATTGGACTGTTTGTGTTTGCCATGCCGTTCGCTGCCTTTGGCATTGGTTTCTTCGCCATGATGGTATATCCCGAGCTTAGCCTGTGGATGGATTCCCAGTCCTGGCAGCCGGCGAGCGCCACGCTAACGTCGGCGAAACTGCGCAGTAACCGTTCCAGTAAATCCACCACCTATGAAGCGACCGCAACCTATCGTTACCAGTTTAACGGCCGGGAATATACCAGCAACCGGGTAGCATTGTCCGATGGCGGGGATAATATTGGCTCGTTTCAACAAAACCTGGGCCGCAAACTGGAGCGACTCTATCAAAACCAGCAATCCGTTCCGGTCTGGATCAATCCGCAAAACCCCAACCAGGCGGTGATCAATCGTGATTTACGCTGGG
>JASFMT010000451.1:0-3729 GCA_050117455.1 Gammaproteobacteria bacterium
TGTATCAACGACACCTCGACGCAGGTTATGCAAAACAGCATTCACTCGAATGAACCTTGTTCAGCGCAACTGCGAAAGCAGCATGGGATTTGTGTCATGGCGTGCGATTGCGCGTAACCCTGTCGTATTGAATATATCTGAGGCGTTGCGTATTCGGCGCTAATGGGTTTGGTTACTTAAACCGGGTAATCCATTGCCGCGCGCGCTCAATGGCCTGGCGTACCTGGTTGGGTGCCGTGCCACCGATATGGTCACGGGCGGCAATCGAACCTTCCAGCGTCAGCACATCAAACACGTCCTGTTCAATCACTGAAGAAAAAGCCTGTAAGTCCTGCAAACTCATTTGCGCCAGGTCCTTGCCTTCCTTAATGCCTTTTTGCACCGCCTTACCCACCACTTCATGGGCATCACGAAACGCAACGCCTTTGGCCACCAGATAATCCGCCAGGTCCGTTGCGGTGGCATAACCTTTCAATGCCGCCAGGCGCATGTTGTCTGCGTTGACCTTTAAGGTGGGAATCATGTCGGCAAATGCGCGCAAGCTCCCCTTAACATTATCCACCGTATCAAACAAAGGTTCCTTGTCTTCCTGGTTGTCCTTGTTGTAGGCCAGGGGCTGGCTTTTCATCAAGGTGAGCAGGCCCATCAGGTGACCGAAGATGCGGCCGCTTTTGCCACGCACCAGTTCCGCAACATCGGGGTTTTTCTTCTGCGGCATAATGGATGACCCGGTACAAAAGCTGTCCCCCAGTTCCACAAAGGCAAACTGGGCCGACGACCACAATATCAGTTCTTCGGCGAAACGCGACAGGTGCATCATGATCATCGAACAGGCCGAGACAAACTCGATGGCAAAATCCCGGTCGCTCACCGCATCCAGGGAATTTTCAGCAATGTCGGTAAAACCCAGCAAATCCCGGGTGAAGTTACGGTCAATGGGGTAACTGGTGCCCGCCAACGCCGCCGCCCCCAGTGGCATAACATTGACCCGCGTCCGGCAATCACTTAACCGGCCCCGGTCACGCTTGAGCATTTCAAACCAGGCCAGAAGATGGTGGCCAAAAGTCACCGGCTGCGCCGTCTGCAAATGGGTAAAACCGGGCATGATGGTTTCGATATGGTGTTCGGCCAGGTCCACCAGCGCGGCTTGCAGGCGCGCCAGTTGCTTGTTGATCGCATCGATTTCTTCCCGGACGTACAGGCGAATATCGGTGGCGACCTGGTCATTGCGGGAACGGCCGGTGTGCAATTTTTTACCACTATCACCGATGCGTTGCGTGAGCTTGGCTTCGATGTTCATGTGCACATCTTCAAGGCTGACGTTCCAGGCGAAATGACCGCTTTCGATGTCATCCTTGATCGCCTGCAACCCTTCCACGATGGCTTCGTATTCTTCACTGGTGAGCACGCCCACCTTGGCCAGCATGCGGGCGTGGGCGATGGAACCGGCAATATCATGGGCATAAAGCCGGTGATCAAAACCAACGGAGGCGGTAAACGCCTCCACGAAGGCATCGGTGGGTTCGCTGAAACGGCCACCCCAGGGTTTAACAACGGTTTTTTCTTTTTTCGCCATGCTATATTTCCAACTACGACATTCAGGTATGGCGCAGTATAGTCGATATTGGCACTATATTGCGACGCTGCAACGACTTGCAGCACCGTGACGACCCCAGCGGGACAAAACGAGAACGTATGGAAACACCACAAAATGGCCAGGATT
This sequence comes from Gammaproteobacteria bacterium, assembly GCA_050117455.1. Taxonomy (GTDB): domain Bacteria; phylum Pseudomonadota; class Gammaproteobacteria; order SZUA-152; family SZUA-152; genus JAKEGK01. The sequence goes on from JASFMT010000451.1 coordinate 1,724, forward strand.
CCACCGGCAAGCGGGAATCCATGGCTGACGATGACTTTTTCCTGCCCGATTTTTGCAACGTACGCATGGTTTTTGCCGTGATCCTGATCGCGGAATTACTGGCCATCGTGCTGGCACTGGCGCCCCTGGATACCACCGGCAACCGCTGGGAGGATCTGGGCATTATTTCCCTGTTCATTCAATGGGTGGCGCTGATCAGTGCCGGTGTATTGTGCATTGTTCGGCCCTGGCTTCGAAAACTTAATGTTAACGCGGCGGCGACCGCTAGTTATATCGTGCTCATTGTCACCACGACCATGGTCAGTGAAGTGACGTTCTGGACGGTGCGCTGGATGACCGTGGACCCAACCGTCCGGCTGGACTGGTACAGTGGTTTCCTGCTGCGCAATCTGGGCATCAGCGCCATCGTATCAGCCGTGGCATTACGTTACTTTTATGTGCAGCACCAGTGGGCGCGGAATATGGAAGCCAAGTCGCAGGCGCGCATTCAGGCCTTGCAGTCGCGAATCCGGCCGCACTTTTTATTCAACAGCCTGAATACCATTGCCAGCCTGACCCGCAGCCAGCCGGAAGTGGCCGAAGAAGCCACCGAAGACCTGGCGGACCTGTTCCGCGGCACACTGGCGGAATCCAGTTACGAGGTGCGCCTGAAGGACGAATGGGAACTGGCGAACCGCTATTTGCATATTGAAAAGCTGCGCATGCGCGACCGCCTCAATGTCACGTGGGACATTGACGGTTTGCCCGGCGATGCGCTGATTCCGCAGCTGACCATACAACCGCTATTGGAAAACGCCATCTATCATGGCATTGAACACATCCGGGACGGTGGAACCATCACCATCACCGGCCAATTGGAGAACGATATTATTACCATTACCATTGTGAACCCGATGCCGGAATATACCCGCCCCTCGGAACGGGTGGGCAATAAAATGGCCCAGGAAAATATCCGTCAACGGCTGTCGGCGCTTTACGGTTCACAGGGGAAACTGCAGGTTAATGAATCCAAAGCGCAATACGAGTTAACCATTCGCTTTCCCTATGTACAGGAACGTCAATGAATATTTTAATCGCAGACGATGAACCGCTGGCGCGCGAGCGTTTAAAACGCCTGGTGGAGGAAAGTGAGTCCTACCAGGTGGTGGGCGAAGCCAACGACGGCAAGGAAGTGCTGACACTGTGTGGCCAGTTAACCCCGGATATTATTTTAATGGACATCCGCATGCCGGACATGGATGGCCTGGAAGCGGCCTATCACCTGTCGCACCTGGACAACGCGCCGGCTATCATTTTTACCACCGCGTTTAGTGAGCATGCGCTGGCGGCTTTTGACAGCAATGCCGTGGATTATTTATTGAAACCCATTCGCAAGGACCGGCTCGAGGAAGCGCTGAAAAAAGCCCGTAAAGTTAACCGCGCGCAACTACTGGAACTGGGCAAAAACGAAGAGACGGACCACACCCGCAGCCATATCAGTGCCCAGATCAGTGGCAACATTCACCTGGTGCCCATCGAAGAAATTTATTATTTTCATGCCGAACAAAAGTATGTCACCGTTCGCCACAAGAACGGCGAAGTCATCATCGATGAGTCGTTAAAATCTCTGGAAGAGGAATTCGGCGACCGGTTCATGCGTATCCACCGTAACGCGCTGGTCTCTATCGCGTACCTCGACAGCCTGGAAAAACAATCCTCGGGGCAATGGATGGTAAAGATCCGGGAGGTCGATGAGAAGCTGGAAGTGAGTCGCCGGCACATGACCCAGGTGCGCAAACAGCTCAAGCAATCAAAAAAATAAGCAGGTTAGTCCGCAAATAACCACGCTGGTTTTCTATTCATCATCATTCTCACGTCCGGCGCAATGCGCTGCGCTTATTGCACCCTACGCGGGTACAACATACTCCTGTTAAACCCAGAGGCGCGAAGGCGCAGAGAAAAGCAAAATATATGAACTGGGGATTTTAAAAACTCAGATACTTTGCGCCATTGCGCCTTTGCGTTGA
>JASFMT010000452.1:0-3699 GCA_050117455.1 Gammaproteobacteria bacterium
TGCTGATCTGTTTTTGCGGCGCCCAGTGTTGCCGCGTCACGCAGTACACCGGCAATAACCATATCCAGTTCGTTGTACAACATACGGCCAGCCTGTTTATAACGAACGACATCGGAGCCATCTATGACGTAAGTCCACGGATCGCCAATCACCCCAAACGCCTTAAATGCTTCCGGATTCTGATACTGATCCATGTGCAGGAAAATCACATCATCTTCGTACTTTGCCAACAGTGCTTTCAGCATCTGCAACTGTTTATCGCAAATAGTGCAATGACCCGGAGTGGCAAATTCCAGGATAATCGGTTTGTCTGACGCTAATGCTTTATCGAGAGACACCTGGTACATCCGCTCGTCGGGATAACGGTAAGTGGTTATGCGGCTGAAGTCACCATCAACGTCATGGAGGGTCTTGGTGCGCAAGCTTGGCGCTTCAGCACCTATTTTCAGTCCATTGTTATCAATCGAACAACCAACCAGGACTACGATCAGCATTAGCGGCCAAAAATAACGTATAAAAAACCTTACCAACATTAGTTTTTTCTCCATCCTGCACAGGTTCTGAATATGTTGTAGGCCCACACAAAATTGGCCAGCAGCACCAGTGTCCCGAATATACCCATGGTCGCCAACAGGGGTTTAACGGTGCTTTCGATTTGCTCCGGGGTTGAATTGACGCTGGCCATCCCCCCCAAAACACCGGCCGTGGTAAAAAACACCACCATACCAATCAAGCCAAAATTATGAATCCAGAAATGGACCTTCACCAGCGTCACGCTGTAGATGGGGCGCCTTACCAGCCGAGGCACGACGTAGTAAATCGCCGCAAATATCGCCATTTCCACCCAACCGAGGAGGTTAATATGTGTATGGGCTCGAACAATCAGGTTGCCGTGCATTCGGTGATCGACAAAGTACCGAAAATCGTGAATACCGCCCATCAGGGCTCCCCAGGAAAATCCTATAATGCTGTAGACAATACAGGCATAAACAAACCAGAGGGTATATTTCGTGTATTCCGTGTCTTGCGCCCACGGCTCAGAAACTGGGTGTGACACGTCGTTTTACTCCTTAGCTGCCTGATCAGTATTTTTTTCCCGAACGTCGCTGTATTTTTCTTTCCAGTCCGGTGGCGCCCATGTTTTTACCATATTATCAATAAACTCGGATCGCCCCTCGGGTGGCATGGGCGCCGATGCTGACCCCTGGTCCGCTTTCAATTCGGAAATAAACTGGGCAATCGCTTTCAAATTATCGTCCGGCAGCCTGGACACATAGGCAGCCTCTTTCGGCGGTGCGCCGTGATCCAGGGTCGTCGAACCATAAGTTTCTTCTGGATTGGTCAGGAAACTGTAAATCCACTCGTAACTGCGGTTTGACCCGACGCCATCCAGGGATAATCCCATATTGGTGCCATTGCGAAGCGCCCGGTGACAGGATGTGCATTGAGACTCACGAAACAACGCCGATCCACGCGCCCCCTGCTCACTGAAATCGTAGTTAGCCCTGACCTGGAACATCGGTTTTTCAGACGTCAAGCGAACAGATTCCAAGATGATATAGGCCATCACTGCAAGCAACACAAACACACCGACGATACCAAATAAGACCTTTTCACCTGTTTTTAACGTCTGCTTCTTTTTACTCATTTCTCAATTGACCTGCTTAAACTACTTATTGTTCCGCAATTTCTCTACATCTAAAGCGCGGCAATTTTCCAGAACCCATGCAATGCCTGCTTTGGTAGCAGACAAAAAAGGGCGGAGTATTCCGCCCTTTTTTATTGTTCTTTTAAATGTCGTCCTGACCTGCTTATCGCCATTGTCTTGGCGGTTGGTACCCTTTTATGCAGGGTATACAGCAGAAACAGCGCTATCCGACGACAGGGACTTCTTCGTCTTCGGTTATTTTTGCTCTGGTATGCGGGAATTACCGATAGTGGTTTGCTCCGCTGTTGTCAGGAATGTTGCCACATTATAAATGTCCTCATCGCTAAGCTTCCTGGCAACTGCCTGCATTTGATCCATTGGGTCGTTAGCCCGGGATCCGTCACGCCACTTCTTCAGCTGGTTTACCAGGTAGACATATTTCTGGTTCGCCAGGCGCGGATAGACCGGAAATGCGCCACGGGCGTTATAACCATGGCAGGAATGGCAGGCGGGAACACCACGATCCGGCGCGCCGTATTGGGCCAGACTTTTACCCAGGTAACGAACACCTACCGGCACGGTACCCAGTTCTTTGACTTCCGACATGTTGGAACCTTTGTCTGGTCCTTCCAGGCTCGCGACATAAGCAGCAACGTTACGGCGATCTTCAGGGCTGAGGCCTTTTGCGTTGGTGTTCATGATGAACATGGTGGTATCCATGCGCTTGTCACTTGCAAAATCTTCCAGCTGTTTCAGCACAAAATTGAAACCCTGACTAGCGAGACGAGGGGTTCCCATCGCGTCGTCGCCCAGTCCGGCGGTACCGTGGCAACTGGTACACGCGGGCACGTCGCCTTTGCCGTTATTAAAGATATCTTTACCCTTTTCCAGATCCCCAAGATCACTATAAGAAACAGTTTCGCTGGCAAAGCTGCCATAAGTTGACATCAATGCAATTGCCGCGAGAACCGCTGTTATTTTTGTTGAACGTCGCATAGGAAACACCCTCCCAATTTAAAATTCTGCAGGCCCTGACGCTTGTTATTGATATTATGTTTTAACAAGCAAAATCCCTAAATTCCCGACCTTCCGCTTAATTTGGCGCCCATATGGATAAAGCTGATATCCGGTCCGCACTGACCCCTGCGTTTTACCCTAACGTTGTAAGCTGGAGTTAAATTAGATACGAAAGGCTTACTACCAATACTCTAAAGTTACTTTCTAATTATTCACTAATTATTTAATTCTTCTGATATTTATTATGAATTTTTCTTCAGCATGTAGCCGGCAACACCAAATGCCACGATCGCTACAATTAAATAGGTAATAAAAATTTCACCGGTGCTTAACATGGATACCCCTCCTCATCCTTCAAACCCATTACTTATTTATAAACTGGGCGTTTTATAACATGCCCCTGCACATGTGACAATGTACTTCACATTTGCCATTGTCGCGGTACTATATCACTCCTCGCAGGACAGGCCAAGATATTACGAAGTATTGGATTAACATCACCAATGCCGCTATTATCGAATTTTAAGCAGGGCTTGAGCATCACTTTTGCTATTGATTTAACCCCACAAATTATGACGTCGTATCGTTACACATCTGTTTACCCATGTAAAGCTGCGGGATAATTTGACCTGCACCAGATCAACCGCTCATACTAATGGCAAACGTATTTTGGAAGTGATGATATTGAAGACAACAATAACCACAATTCAATAAATACAAAACACGGCCAAAAACCTGATCATTTGACTCGAGATTTTTTCACTTCCCGGACGGAAACATGATTCAACGCGGTTACCGAGCTTTAGTTCTGTGGATAGTGTGGAGTGCTGCCGCCATTGTGATTTACGCCAGCATGTACCACGACACAGACGTTTGGCAGTTTGTGCAAACCGACCCCACGCGTATCACCTGGGGTATCATCGCGTTATTCGGCATCGGCGTGGTCACCAGTTTCGTGCTGACAATCCTGCTCACCTTTGAATCAGTAAAAGTGGATTTACTGGAAGCCATCGCCAAACAGGGGGGATGGCTTG
>JASFMT010000453.1:0-3698 GCA_050117455.1 Gammaproteobacteria bacterium
CAGCTGCTATTTTTTCCTTAGGAGTTCGGTCGTCCAGAAATTCGGAGACACGTTCCCGCAAGGCTTTGGTTTTACTAACCGTGCCAGTAATTATCGTGGCACTTACTGTCTGCAGTTTATCACGCCATTGACCGACAACATTGTCTTTGGCAACAGGCGAAGGCTGTTGATCCGGTGATTGCGGTGTTGGCGGTTCTGGTGAAGATTCCGTTGGTTGTTGCGATGATGAAGCGGTTGACGACGGTGTTGTGCCCCGCTCGAAAACAGAACCGCCTGGATGCTCTGTTGCCGTGTCGCCTTCGGCCGACGAACGAGCGGAAGATTCCGCTTGATGAACTGTTGTCGGTTGAACCACGTGAGCGTGGGAATCAGCACGGGTATCAACCTCTTGCCGCTCGTCGCTGTTATCACGTGATGGCGCAGCTGCGGTCCCAAGAACAGTATGTTCTGCTGCGGGCTTGTGCGGCGGGCGGTGATAAACAATGGTGCTGTCGTCTTCTTCGTCCTCCTCATAATGCTGTAAAGTTTCCTGAATACTTTGCTCGGCCGGTTTTCCGGTTACCGTTGCGGCTTTGTCACCATCCGGTACGTGACTAATGTCGTTACTATTGTCGTTACTAGCCGGTGCAACAACCGCGTCATCCGCTTCACTGTATCCGCCGGCATCAACTTCTTCTGGCTCTAACTCCGGCTCAACCGCCATTCCCGCGGGCAATGGCGCCGGTTCAATAATACCGGTGAGCATATCGGCCCACTGCAAAGCGTCCTGCGGCCGATCTTCGGCATGAAACCTCAGCGCATGATCAACAGCCAGTCTGATGCCATAGGAGTATGGCAAACTGTCCATCTGACTCAACGGCTGGTAAATGTCGTCTTTCATTTTCAACAGCGCGGAACCGCGCTCCATGGCGTCGGCCGGCTTGGAACCGGTCATGCAAAAATAAAGGGCGGCGCCAAGACCATAAATGTCCGTCCAGGCACCTTGCGCATCTTCCGACTCGTTGTACTGTTCAAAGGGGGCGTAACCGGCGGTAACGAGACTGGTTAGCGCCCTGGTTTGGCTGCCAATCGTTTGCCGCGCGGAACCAAAATCCAGCAATACCGGCGAACCATCACTGCGCACATAAATATTAGAAGGTTTGATGTCACGGTGAATAAATCCGGCATCATGCACTAGCGACAAACCCTCAACGATCGGCACAAAAATATCCAGCAATTCCTGCTCGCTAAACGGCGCCCGTTCCATGTAGGCAATGGCCAGGTCATCCCCTTCCTCGTATTCCATGACCATATACGCCGTTTTGTTGTGTTCAAAAACACTGACAACGCGGATGATGGCGGGATGATTAAACTTGGCGAGGGTTCTTGCTTCAACCTGGAAGCGTTCCAGACCCCAGTCAAACAATTCTTTATGATTATTGGTAACCGGATGAACGGTATCGGTCGCGTCGCGGCAGGCAAAATCCAGCGGCAGATACTCTTTAATGGCGACTTTGCGTTGCAGATTACGATCAAGGGCGAGATAGGTAATCCCGTAACCACCACGTCCAATGACTTCGAGCAGCTCATACCAGTGCAGCAGGTAGCCAATGGGGAGAGCGTCTGTTGATCCTTCGCGTCTGAAATTATTATCCATATGACTCGTGACGAGTTGGTTAGTGTTACCGGTCCGCGTGCCGGCTTATTCATTATTGTTTGCAATGGTCGCGTTCGGCGCGCGACAGACCACCACGAAATTGTTCATTTTATGCTCAAATCGTAACCCGCAGTCACCACAACAATCATTGGCAAATCGGTTTAGATTATCTCAAATTTTGACCAGATTACGATACTAATTATTGCCCTTTGTTTTGTGCGCTATGACACACCGGGTAATCTACTCGACCCGAAGGCCATTATAAATTCACGATTCGAAGGTGTTAAACCATGGTTTATTATTTAGAATTCTCTCTTACACAGCTATTAATTATTAAGATCAGCCCGTAAAAATTCGGCAACCCGTGACTTAATGGCACAATGAACCTTGCCTGGCGCGCTTATAAGCTCTAAAACAGAGACTTATATCGTGAAACCCTGTTTTTTCGGCAATCAGCCTGGTCGCTCTTTAACCATATCGCTAAAGATTGTGTGATCAGGGATGTATGGAGCGGATCCAGCATTTCCAGTGGCGGACTTGAGTCACTGGGCTGCTTTTTCGGCTCGCGGTCGCTGCCGGCCGACGGTTAAACACCTATAAAACTCGTACCCCCATGAACAAGGACAATCATTCGCCACGAACCCGCCGGGGCACCACCGTCGGAACTGAAGATCAGTTTCGCTGGCTGCGTGTCGTAGTGTGGTTCATCATCGTCATGAACATACTGGATGCCCTGTTCACCCTGTTTTGGGTTAACACCGGGCTGGCAGAAGAAGCCAATGTCTTATTGCGCTTTCTGGTGCACAATCACCCGGTGTTGTTCATCATCGCCAAATTTGCACTGGTGCTGACGGGCACTTATATTTTGTGGCGATACCGGCGTAACCGTTATGCGGTGTTTGGGTTGTTTCTGGCGTTTATTGTTTATTACGCCTTGTTGTTGCATCATCTTGGCTATTTTAGTTACGTGGTCAGCCGTCACTTCACGGGGCCATAAAACGTTAAAACGGCAATTGTTCACTGCTTGAATTCACAACGCTAATCATTCATAAAATAATAACACCATGGTACGGATTTATTTGCTAATCACTCTTGTCGCATGCGTTATCGCAACGTGTATCGGTTCTCTCTACGGCACATCTTCCGTTAACGCTACGCCGCTGTTGCAGGATATCGACCGGCGCCTTGAAAATATCAGCCTGGAAAAACTGGCTCATGTTCAGGCCGATCCACACAACAAACCGGCACCATTTACTACCGATGGATGCAGTGGTGGATTATCTGATGGCTGGGAATACCTGGCGGATCGTTTTTCGTCGTTTCGCGAGCAACTGGGACTCAAACCACCGTGGGAAGCCTGTTGTATTGCGCACGACCGGGCCTACTGGAAAGGTGAAACCAGCGACGGTTACGAAAAAAGACTACAGGCCGACAAGGAACTCCGGCAATGCGTCATTGATACCGGCCATCGACGAAGCGGCGAATTAGCAGAGCGTCTTGAGACTAGCGCCGAACAAATGGAAGATGCCTTTAATGTTGCGGCAGCGTTAATGTACCGCGCCGTGCGCCTGGGCGGCAAGCCCTGCACCCGTTTACCCTGGCGCTGGGGATATGGATGGCCGCCTTGCCCGCTGATCATGAAAGACAACAATGATGCCAATCCATGATTTATCCATGATGAGCACTGCGCCATTACACATAATCCCGTGGAATCACACAATCCCAGTTATCTGAATAGACACGTTTGTCACCTTCATAGGCATCCAGTTCGGCACGTAAATAAAAATCCGTGGCCGACGAAGTTAACACGGTGCGGGTGACTGTTTTGATATGCCAGTCTCCCCGGCAATAACTGCGTTCCCACAGGGTTTCACCACGCACGGAATTAAAATCATCCCCCTGATAGGTATACCATTCGATGGCTTTGCGCCCCAGTTCCAGATCAATTTCCTTGATATATTGAATCCCATTGTCATTAATTACTTCCAGCGTTGATTCGTCACTTTCCAGATCGCGAATCACCCGCCAGTTATGAAGCTCGGGCTTTACAACCCGGGTGCGC
>JASFMT010000454.1:0-3685 GCA_050117455.1 Gammaproteobacteria bacterium
GGGTGCGGAATGGTGGCTGCTTGCGTCTGTGATTGGTTTGGCAATGATAACTACCTGGGTGGTGTTATTGCATCAGGACTGGCTCCCCGTGTTTTTAGTGATGGGGGAGGGGCTGACACCTGCCAAGATTACGTTGGAATGGCTATTAATAGGGCTCACGGCGCTAACGTTGGCGCTGGTCTGGCGAAAACGCGAGGGGATAACGCTCTATGAACCAAGATGTCTGGTGCTTGCGCTCTGGTTAACCGGCCTGAGTGAACTGTGTTTTACGCTTTATTCCGACGCCGCAGACGTTTTCAGTTTAGCGGGACATATATTTAAAGTGGTATCCTATGGCTTTTTGTACAAGTCAATTATAGCGGGAAGTGTAAAACTTCCCTACAAACTGTTAGCACAGACCCGAGCAGCCACACAACAGCTTGTCGACAATATCCAGGAAGTGTTCTGGATGACTTCAGTAGACAAACAGCAGGTATTTTTTGTCAGCCCGGCATACGAAACGATTTGGCGGCGCTCATGTGAAAGTCTGATGGAATCACCCCTGAGTTGGCTCGATGCTGTTCATCCCGAAGACCGGGAACGTGTGGAACGAACGCTTCCATTACAGGCATCCGGCGGATATTCGCTGGAATATCGCATCATTCGGCCGGACGGAAGTGAACGATGGATTCGAGACAAAGCGTTTCCAATTTACGATGAGAACGGTGAAGTTCTGCGTGTTGCTGGTATCGCTGACGATATTACTGAACAGGTAAGTGCAGCAGAAACGCTTTACAAAAAGGAGCGTATGCTAAATCAAACACAGGCTATCGCTCACCTGGGCAGTTGGGAGCTTGATCTTGAAAACAACCATTTAACGTGGAGTGATGAAGCATACCGAATATTCGGCCTTACGTCACAGGATGTTACGGCTAGTTACGAAATTTTTCTTGCCAGTGTTCATCCGGAAGACCGGGACCTGGTAGATCGATATTACAAGGATTCGCTCGAGAGAAATGATGAAAAATTTGAATTTGAGTTTCGTATCGTTCGTAGCAGCGATGGTGAAATACGTAATGTATATGAAAAATTTTACCATTTGAGGGATTCGCAAGACAATGTAATCCGGTCCATCGGTATGGTGCACGATATTACCGAACGTAAACGGGCCGAGAAAGCGCAGCAGCAATCGGAAATGAATTTCCAGAATTTGGTAAATTCAGCCCCTGATGCAATAATTATAATGAAAGCCGACGGCAATATTTCGTTGGTCAACGCCCAGGCTGAAAAATGGTTCGGTTATACTCGGGACGAATTACTGGATAAACCCATTGAGATTTTGATCCCTAAACGTCACCGTAAACGTCATTTAGAACACAGAAATAGTTATTTTGGTAATCCTTCCGTGAGAATTATGGGAGCAAATACTGAATTGTTCGGGCTACGCAAGGATGGGAGTGAGTTCCCAATCGAGACCAGTTTAAGCCCGTTAATGACAGAGCAGGGACTTTTAGTAACAGCAATTATTCACGATATTACGGAGCGCAAGCAAGCCGAAGCCGAAAAAGAAAAACTGCGAATGCAGCTTGTCCAGTCACAAAAAATGGAAGCTATCGGTCATTTAACCGGCGGTATAGCTCATGACTTTAACAATATGTTGGGTATTATTCTGGGTTATACAGGGATGTTAAAAACTATCACATCCAAGCAGGATCATTTTACGACCTCACGCCAGAGTACTTATATCAATGAGATCCTTACCGCAGGAAATCGCGCCAAGGAGCTCATATCACAAATGATGATTTTCAGTCGTTTGACTCCACAAAAAGAACAAAGGGAAGTGCCAAGTACGCTGTTGCAGCCCGTCGTTAAGGAAATTATCCAGCTTCTCCAGTCGTCGATTCCAAGTTCGATTAATGTCAATTATCATGTCGAGGATGAAAAGCTTAAAGTTCGAATTGAGCCAGTTCAGTTACACCAAATATTACTTAATCTGGTCATTAACGCTCGCGATTCGATCGGGAAATATGGGCGTATCGGGATTACAGTAGGTAAAAGAACTTTGACCGATGTTAAATGCACCAGTTGTTTTAACTCTTTCTCGGGCGAATACGTGCTATTGGAAGTTACCGACACAGGCAAGGGGATAACCGACGATATCGTGACTAAGATTTTTGATCCGTTCTTTACCACAAAAGAAGTTGGGAAAGGTACGGGTATGGGATTATCCATGGTTCATGGCGTGGTTCACAAATTGGGAGGGCATGTCTTCGTACAAAGTGTCCCAGAAAAAGCTACGTCCATTAGCGTTCTATTACCGTCTGCTACAGAGGATGACACTGATCAACGCCAGGACTTATCGTATATCCATGATAGTGATAATCGGATGCTTAGCGACCTCCGGATTATGGTTATCGATGATGAACAGGCCATATCCTTTATGCTTAACGAACTCCTTTCTAACTATGGTGCCAGAGTTGCCGTCTACAATAACCCAAAGGACGCTTTGGATATTTTTAGACGTAACCCTCAGGCAATTGATCTTGTTATTACTGATGAAACCATGCCGGAACTCTCTGGGTTGGATATGGCAAAGTCTATGCTTGAGCTCAGATCGGACTTGCCTGTTATCTTGTGCACGGGATATGGCGATCATGTGAATGCAGAAATTGCCAAGCAACACGGGATAGCGGGATTTACCTATAAGCCAATGGAAATAAATCAGTTACTGGAGTTGATCAAAAATACTTTAGAAAAAGAGCGAAATGAGGGCAAAAGCGTTTTTAATACTGATGTCGATTGAACGTTCGCTAATTATATCAGTTTCCGCCACCTGGTTTGACGCCAGTATGCAGGCAAACGATTCCGAGTGTTAGACGCCGGCACTTGACATCGATGAAACCATTTTCCTTAAACAAACGGCGAATTTCCTTCCGATCAGGAAAGTCTAAAATAGAGTCCACAAGATATTCGTAGATCTTCGGTAGCGGGATAATCCAGGAACTGAGGCGGGGTACGATGAAACGGCAATACGCGTAATACAATGGGCGAACGATAGGCCAGGGCCGCGATACCTCCATACATATGAAACATCCGCCCGGTTTGATAACACGATACACTTCGTGCATCGCCCGTTCGACGTAGGTGACATTTCGAATTCCGAAAGTACAGACAACCGTATCCATAGAGTTGTCGGAAAAGGGCAATGCTCTTGCCCGGCCTGCGACCCAACAAAGGTCTTTTATATCCTGCGACCGTCCGGTTTCAATCATCGGCAGGCTTGGTTCCAATACGATGACAGTGCGATTTGACGCAGCAAGTCTTTTCGCCATTTGGCCTGTACCTCCGGCAACATCAAGTAGGCGTTGTCCCGGCCGGGGTACCAATATTCTAACAAGAACCCGTCGCCAATAGCGATGTAATCCGAAAGTCTGGATATCCATCAAACGGTCATAATAGGGCGCGAGACTTTGAAAAGTGGTGCTTATCAGGCGGTCGCGTTCCTCTGGAGTGACTTTTTGTCGCCGGAAGGTATGGCTGTGGTTGATTTTGGAAGACTTGGCCATGGCGCGAGGTTACATTGGTTTGGCGATTGCCAACCACATGACTATTGCGACTGTTGCCAACAGGATTGGCAATGCAATGGGTGCGAAACGTTGTTCATACAATTTAAGCGAATCCACTTGTGGTTGATTATAGGGCTCTT
>JASFMT010000455.1:0-3673 GCA_050117455.1 Gammaproteobacteria bacterium
CAGATGCGTTGAGGTGCTTGCGGGCGCACATTCCGCGAGGAGAGATCAAATAACAAACATTGTGTTTGGCTGACAGATCTTACTATTTAATTAATACGAAGCACGGAGCTTGTTAATGACTAAGGAAGACAAGACTAAAAGAAGCTTCTTCAAAAAGTTGGCGGCGACATTAGGTTTCGTTTCGGCTGCAGGCTATATAGGCAATCTAATATCCGGGAGCACAAATTCAATTCAAGTAATCAATGATAATAGTGCGCATGAGGCGAATAGGCAAAAAAAGGTATGGCTCCAAAAACAATGGGTGCCCATGACGGATGAAGAAAAAAAGCAAATGCTTGATGAAATCCTTGGGATCGATGACAAATATAACACATAGCTTTTATTGCTTCGCATTTGCGATGGGGAGAAGTTAATGTTCGATAAAAAAGCCGAGGCCAGTAGTAAAAAGGAAGGCGTCAAAACAAGTCGTCGTGCTTTCCTGAAGAATATCGGCATTGCCGGCGCAGCGACGCTAGTGTCAAACAATGCTTCGGCAGGAGAAGCCACAGGTTCCCAAAATCCCGATGCCGAAATAACAGCCGCGGAATGGTTTCAAGGTCATTTTGTCCTTATGTCCGATGACGATAAAAAGGAGGCCATCGACCGGCTGGAAAAGCGCTACACCGCGCAATACGCAAAGAAAACGACCGTTTCCAACACACCTCCGCTGGAAGGCGTTCTATTCGGCTATGCCCTTGATATCTCCAAGTGTATAGGCTGCAGGCGTTGTGTGCATGCCTGCGTGAAGGAAAATAACCAGTCCCGCTATAACCCCGTCATTCACTGGATTCAGGTAATGAAAATCCCGAAAGGGAATTTAGCCTTCTCGGCTGACAAGTTGGACGAGGGCTATCCGGAATCCAGCGCCATTGGTGACTACGGCGTCCAGGTTGGCGGTAATGCTTATGAGCCCGTCGGTGGGCTTTCCACCGACCACGCCGATAGCTATTACCCTGATGATGAGATGGTGCCCGATAAGAATTATTTCTATGTGCCCGTGCAGTGCCAGCAGTGTGAAAAACCGCCTTGCGTCAAGGCCTGCCCCGTAAGGGCTACCTTCCGTGATCCTAATGGCGTGGTTTTGATTGACTATAACTGGTGCATAGGCTGCCGCATGTGTCAGCTCGCCTGCCCCTATCAGGCACGGCACTTTAATTGGGGTGAGCCTAACCTGCCTCCTGAAGAAATGAATCCAAAGACCCACTATTTTGGGAACAGGCCACGGATGAGAGGCGTCATGGAAAAATGCACGTTCTGTTTGCAACGCACAAGGGAGGGAAGGAATCCCGCCTGCCTGGAAGCTTGCCCAGTGGGCGCGAGAAAATTCGGTAATCTCCTCGATCCTGAAAGTGACGTCAGAAAAATTCTGGCCACCAAGAAAGTCTTCAGATTTAAGGATGAAATGAAGACCTATCCGAAATTCTTTTATTATATCGGTTGAGCACACAAAATGAGAAAAATAATATTATCTTTCGTAGTGGACGTTGGTTCATATGCCCTGAAAGGGGGGGTAAAGTACAAGGCCTGGCTCCTTTTCCTCCTTTTCATCATTGTGACAGGCTCTTATACGGCTTACCTACAGCTTAGCGAGGGTCTTATTACCATCGGCGCATCGGACCAGATACCGATGGAATTGTTTTTTGCCAACTTTATTTTCACAGCGCACGTTGCAGCGGCTGCCATATTGGTGGTCGCGCCCGGTTACTTCTATCACCGTAAGGATATGAAAGAGCTCGCCGTTATAGGCGAGATCATCGCCATGGTTTTTGTGGCCACCGGCATAACGTTTATTTTGTTTCACATGGGAAGGCCGGACAGGTTGTGGCACATGGTGCCTTTTATTGGCTATTTGAACTTCCCCAATTCGATGCTCGTATACGACACGATCGTTTTGAACGTGTATCTGTACCTCAACTTGATCGGCATTTCCTACATTCTTTACAAAAAATATGTCGGTGAGTTTGATACCAAGGCTCTGGCGAGATGGTTTACACCCGTTATCTACCTGGCCATTATATGGGGGCCACTCATTCACATCTGTACGGCATTCGTGCTCAGCAGCAATGCAAGAATGGGCGCGTGGTCAACTGCGGTAATGCCCTTCGGCTTCCTGGCCATGGCCGGCGCCTCAGGACCTTCATTAGTGATATTACTATTCCTGCTCATCAGAAAGTACAGCAAGCTTCATATCAACGATTCTGTTATCGATTTAATGTCTACGATCATCGGATGGAGCCTCGGCATCATCATGCTGGTGTTTGCCGCCGAGTATTTCACGGCGCTCTATTCGAATACCGAGCACGCAGCCCCACTTAATTACAGCATGTTCGGGCACGAAGGGCTCACCATGTACGTACCCTGGTTCTGGGGAACAGTTGGAACCATTGTCGCCTGCTTTATAGCGATACTCATCCCGAAGGTCAGAAAAAGTTATGATCGCTGGCTTCCATTGGTATGTATCGCAGTTTTTCTGTCGATCCTGGTGGAAAAACCAATGATGCTTGTATTTCCCGCCTTCAGCCCCTCGCCTCTTGGAGAATACGTAGAGTACCACCCGACATTTATCGAGCTATACAATGTCGTCTCTACCTGGGCTGTTGGATTTTTATCGTTGACCCTTATAGTAAAAGGCGCCGTCGGTATATTGACGGGCGAAGTAAGGTACCGCAAGCCCGAGACTACTACCTAGTTGACGTTTGTTAACTCAGGTAATTATGGCTGACTTCGTACCAGTAATTATGTCACAGACAGGTTTATTAAGTCATTTGTGGATAGAAAAAACAGGACCGTCACTAAGATGAAACCACAGAGCGTACCCACAACAATAATTGTTGTTCTTGCCCTGATCGCCGTTTTCGCTGGCGGCCTGGCACTGGTAGGAGGTCTGGATATCCACAAAGCCAAACCTTCGGCGGCGGAGGAACAGGCTAAAGCAATACTAGGGGCACAGCCAGTGACAGACTGTTTTGAAAGCAGGGAAAAATACACTGCCGTTAGCAGGACCGAGAACGCCGTTCCCCAGTACGGCTATCCAAATATCAAATGCTCAAACTCCACCGGCGGTGTATTGTGGTATGGAGATCCATTTGATGGAACGATCCCCATAGGCGAAATGCCGGAGATTACCGATGAGACGCAAGGTGATTTTGCCAACGCGGTTGTAAAGCCAAGAGAACCGCGTTTGACCTATTACAATATGGGACCTGATGGCTGTGCGACCTGTCATAATGGAACGACGGTACCCTTCCCAAAAGACAAGAAACCAAGGTTGATCGGGATGCATCAAGATATCGTCGCGAATTCTCTGCAACTGATGCACGGACGCGGGGCAATGTGGTGTCTCGATTGTCATAGCGCCACAAATCGTAACAGGCTGCTTGATCGCCGCGGGAATGAGATAACCTTTAGTCAGCCGCAAAGATTATGTGGCTCTTGTCATGGCGAAAAGTATATTGATTGGCGAGAAGGCATACACGGAAAAAGAATAGGCGAGTGGAAAACCGGTGGCAAAAAGAGATGGTGGGTATGCACCGAATGTCACAACCCACATACCGTACAGAGAATCAGATTTAAACCAATAAATCCGGAACCGCCACCGCCTCTGCCAAGGGGAATGAAAACCGTCGGCTTACCA
>JASFMT010000456.1:0-3673 GCA_050117455.1 Gammaproteobacteria bacterium
AGTAATCGCCAAACAGGATGGGTTCAATCCAGTAACCCGCGATGACCGACGGAATAGCGAGCAATATAAGTGGTACGGTGACCACCAATGGCGATTCATGGACATGGGAACGGGTATGTTCGTCCATGCGTTCTTTCGTATGGAAAACCAGGAAGAACATGCGGAAGGAATAGAACGCTGTGACAAACACACCGATGAGCACGCAGAAATAAGCGAAGCCCGAACCGGCAATCCCGGACGCACCCACGGATTGAATAATGGAATCCTTGGAGAAAAAGCCCGCCAGTCCCGGAAACCCGATCAATGCCAGGGATCCTATAAACATACAGACATAAGTGACCGGCATATACTTGCGCAAGCCACCCATTTTGCGGATATCCTGTTCATGGTGAAGGGCAATAATGACCGAGCCTGCACCGAGGAATAAAAGCGCCTTGAAAGCAGCGTGAGTCATTAAATGAAAAATGCCCGCGGCGTACGCCGATGCTCCCAACGCAACCGTCATATAACCCAACTGCGAAAGCGTGGAATAAGCAATGACACGCTTGATATCGTTGGCGACAATCCCCAGAAAACCCATGAACAGCGCGGTGATAGCACCAATAACGAGCACCACGCTCAATGCCGTTTCAGACAATTCGAACAACGGCGACATGCGCGCCACCATAAAGATACCGGCGGTTACCATCGTAGCCGCATGGATCAGTGCGGAGATCGGTGTAGGGCCTTCCATGGAATCAGGCAGCCACACATGCAAGGGGACTTGCGCCGATTTACCCATGGCACCGATAAACAGCAAAATACAAATGACCGTCATCACCGACCATTCGGTGCCCGGGAAGATCTCCATGGTCAGGTTAGACATGGCAGGTGCCGCGGTGAACACCTCCGCGTAGTCCATGCTGTTGAAATACATCAACACAGCGGCAATACCCAGAATGAATCCAAAGTCACCGACACGGTTCACCAAAAACGCTTTCAAATTGGCATAGATGGCTGTCTCGCGCTTATACCAGAATCCGATCAACAGGTAAGATACAAGTCCCACCGCTTCCCAGCCAAAAAACAGCTGCATGAAGTTGTTGGACATGACCAACATCAACATGGAAAAGGTAAACAGCGAAATATAACTGAAGAATCGCTGGTAACCGGGATCATCAGACATATAACCAATGGTGTAGATATGCACCATAAACGACACGAATGTCACCACGAGGAGCATCATGGCGGTCAAACGGTCAACTAAAAATCCGACCTCAAAGTTTACGCCGTCGCTGACCATCCAGGTATAAACCGCGCCATTAAATGTTTCACCGCCATCGATCACCAGGTATTTAAATACGACGATGGATAATACGAATGAAATTGCCACACTAATATTCGTAATCCAGTGAGCACCCGCCCGGCCAATTTGACGACCAAACAAGCCGGCAATAATCGACCCAAATAACGGCGCCAGAACGATGGCGAGATAAATTTGCTCCATAGAATCAGTCACGTTTTATATCCTTATTATCCCCTGAGCGAATCCAGGTCTTCGACATTGATGGTGTTTCGATTACGGAACAACACAACCAGGATAGCAAGCCCGATGGCCGCTTCTGCCGCTGCCACGGTCAGAATGAAAAACACAAAAACCTGCCCCGCCATGTCACCCAGATAATGCGAAAAGGCCACGAAATTCATGTTAACGGCCAGCAGCATCAATTCGATTGCCATTAGCAGAATAAGCACGTTTTTACGATTGAGGAATATTCCGGCGACACTGATACAAAACAAAATGGCGCCCAGAATCAAAAAGTGTGAAAGCGATAGCATGTGTCCCCTAACCTTCCCTAAACAAAGATTTTGTAATTCCCAGCGCTATAATTACTACGCTGATTGATTAACTTCGATTATCGCTATTTGAAATAATCTATTGTTTTTTTTCAGATTCCATTTTAACAATACGAACCCGGTCCGCGCTTTGTACGGCAACCTGTTTCTCAGGCGGCATCAGTTCCCTTGTGTGGCGCTTGCGAAGTGTCAATGCAATGGCGGCAATGATCGCCACTAACAAAATGACCGAGGCAATTTCAAACGGATAAAGGTAAACGGTATACAGAACCCGTCCAAGCTCCTTGGTATTGCTGTAGTCCGCCGGTTGCGGCTCCGGGTTAGCGACCCGTTCCAGGCCGAACTGTTCCGGACCTACAACAAGGACCAACTGTATGATAAACAGGGCCGCCACCAGAATCCCCACCGGCAAGTAACGGGCAAAGCCTTCTTTCAACGCGGCTAAATTAATATCCAGCATCATTACCACAAACAGGAACAACACCATGACCGCGCCCACATAAACCAGCACCAATGCCAAAGCCAGGAACTCAGCTTCCAGCATCACCCAGATAGCAGCGCTGGTAAAAAAAGCGAGCACCAGAAACAACGCAGAATACACGGGATTGCGCGAGGTAATTACCATACCGGCCGCGAAGATCAGAATCGTGGCGAAAAAATAAAAAATAAACGTCTCAGATCCCATAGTATATTGTTATTTCCAGTTATCAGCTTTGTTGTTTTTCAGTGGTTGCAATTAAACCCGGCGTTAACGATACCTGGCGTCTGCGGACTTGTTAGCAGCGATGTCCTTTTCATACTTATCACCCACTGCCAGCAGCTTGTCCTTGGTCATATATAGATCGCCGCGTTCTTCACCGTGATACTCGAAAATATGAGTCTCAACGATGGAGTCCACCGGGCAGGACTCTTCACAATAGCCGCAAAAGATACATTTGCTCAAATCAATGTCGTAGCGCTTGGTGCGGCGGGTACCGTCCGCGCGTTTTTCAGATTCGATCGTAATCGCCAGTGCCGGACACACAGCTTCACACAATTTACACGCAATGCAGCGTTCTTCACCGTTTGGATACCGGCGCAACGCATGCAACCCGCGAAACCGGGGTGACATGGGCGTCTTTTCTTCCGGATACTGAACCGTCACCTTTTTACGAAACAAGTGTTTGCCGGTCAGCGCCAGGCCTTTAAACAGTTCGATCAGTACCAGACTTTTCAGATAATCGGTAATAACCTTCATGGTAATATCCTCTCGGCTTAATTAACGCCGATCGACTTAACTAAACCAGGGCCCCACTCCACCCACGACCATCGCACCGACAAGCATTAACCATACAATGGTGATCGGGATAAAGACCTTCCAACCCAGACGCATAATCTGGTCATAGCGGTAGCGTGGAAACGTTGCTCTGAACCACAAATACAAAAAGCAGAAAAATGAAGTTTTGATCAGAAACCAGACGATCCCCGGCACCCAGGAAAACAATGTCTCCAGGCCCGGTATTCCCTGAAACGGTGACAACCAGCCACCTAGAAACAACAACGCCGCCAAGGCGGCGATAAGAATCATATTGGCGTATTCGGCAAGGAAAAATACCGAAAACGTCATTGACGAATACTCCACGTGGAAACCGGCCACAATCTCCGATTCCCCTTCCGCCACATCGAACGGTGAGCGGTTAGTTTCAGCAACACCGGAAATAAAATATATAAAAAATAACGGTAATAGCGGCAGCCAGAACCAGTGAATAAAGCTGCCTTCCTGCGCTGCGACAATGGTACTGATATTCAGACTACCTCCGGCCAACAACACACCGACGATGGCGAAGCCCATGGCAAT
>JASFMT010000457.1:0-3664 GCA_050117455.1 Gammaproteobacteria bacterium
CCCAGCCATATGGCCAGGGGTGCGCCTTTGCTTGCCCGGATTTTGGTGGCCATTTCATCGGCCGCGGGAATCAGGCGGCCGGCGTCGATATTTTTCACCGCCGTATTGATCCAGTACATGGCTTTGCTGGCGTCGAAATGCTGTTTTTGCTCCAGGTAGGCTTCGATGTCTTCCTGTTGTAAATAATCGGCCACGCGTTGTTCCAGTTCCGGCACTTGCTGCAGCAACTCATCGAATTCGTATTTTAATAACACCCAAACGGTCGTGTCCCGGGTGGCCACCGCCGAGGTGGTGTGATGCGTACCGGTTAAAAACGACAATCCCGCGAACGCATCGTGATCGGTGAGCATTTTCGACCGGATAGCGCTATTGTCCGGATCCAGCAGGGAGACCTCACCACGCTCAATGACAAACATTCGATCTGCCGGTTCATCTTTGTGATAAAAGGACTCGCCTCGGCGGTAGGTTTTATAGACTAAGCGCGAAGCGATCGTGCTGATACCATCCTCGGACAAGTCGCTAAATATCGGCAGGCGACTAATATCAGGGGCACCCTGGATAAAGCGGGTCTGGTTGCGTTCAATGTCGCTTAAAGGAGGCAGTAATTTATCCTTTTCCAGGTGCTTCACCATTTCGGTAACCCAGGCGCTGGCGGCATGGGTATTCATGCCATGGCGTTGCTGCAAGTAGGTCAACAACTCATCGCTGTGCAGCCAGCGGCACATGGCGTGTGACAATGCGGAGGACTTCGCCAACAATTGATCAAACCGACGCCGGGGCAACACCCAGACCGTGGCATGGGTGTGCGCCTGCGCCACTGTGGCATGGGATCGACCGGTTAAAAACGCCATGCGGCCAAAGGCATCATTGGTTTTGAGTGTCTCAAACACACGCATGCCATTTTGCGGATCCAGCAACTGAATCTCGCCTTCGACAACGATGTACAAGGCATCGGCCGGGTCATCCAGTTGGTACAAGGACGTGCCTTGCGCAACCTCGCGCAGAGCCATGATTTCGGACATGACTTTGAATTCATTGGTGGCCAGGTCTTTGAAGATGTCAATACGGCCAAGATGGGAAAGTATGTGTTTGAAGCGGCGGTGTTCCTGGCGGCGCAAGTGAAACACCGTAGTGGATACCTTACGCAGGAAGCCACCGTAGTTATTAACGACTTCATTCAGGGTCACGAACAGCAATCCACCCAGTATGCAGCCACTGGCAACGGCATAATAATGTCCCCGTCCAAAGGCGGGCGCCACCATGTCTATAGTCAATGCGGCCAACAGTGCGCCACTGCCGAAGGCCACTATGGCGCCGGCGGTGCGGTCTCTGGGTTGCCAGTATTGGGCGGTCAGCGCGCCCAGCGGCAATGAGCAGGCGCTGACAATGCCAATCGCAAAGGCGACAAAGATCAGGGAATCAAGCATTGAATCGATTCATTATTGTAGTGGGGTGCTTAGAGCGAACCCTACCATTTGATATTGGTGAATATCAATGGGTGTAAAGTATTTGCTTCGGTGAATAAGTGTTTCGATCGGTAATCGATCACCAAAACCGCGGCCGGCCGGTATCGATATGCACGAAATTGGATTTGGGATAATAACCGACACCGCCAGCTTTCAGTTGCAGCGCGGCCTGGCGCAGGTGTTTCAATGACACGCCGGGCAAGCGCACATCCATGGCTTTGCCTTGCATATGCAAGCTGCGTTTGGCCACGCCTTTGGACTGCTGCCGCAGTTTGGCGTTGGTTTTGGGGGAGCGATACCCGGAGATGATGTGATACGCGCCTTGTTTATCGACGTGTTGTTGCAGAACGTAGAGCAGATCCAGCAGGTTTTTATCCATGGCTTGTACTTCGCCGGTGCGATGATCGCGTAATAAATAATTCAGGTTTTGCAATTCCTGAGCGATATACTCACCCTCTGACCAATACGTAGTGCTGAGTTTTTCCCCGGTATGTAAGTGGTAGAAGGCCAGTTGGCGATCGGGGAGGGTTTGGGGTTTGGCGGTTTGTCGGGTGTTCGCCAGTAACAAGGTGGGAGCGCATAACGCGACCGTTCCTAAGGTGCACTGGCCAATGGCGTATTTCAGAAATTCACGACGTTTAAACATGGTAATGATTATACAAATTAAAAATTAATAAGGCATTAACATTAAAATCTACACGCCCGATCTGCCAGAATGCCGTTTAGCGGCACTGCGATTGCGCGCTGTCCCAGCCATACACATCGTTGCGAAAATACACATGCTCGTCATTGCTCACCCAGGCGGTCCAATAGACCAAATACAAAGGGATTCCACTGCTCAGCGGTACGGTGACGGTTTCACCTGAATCGATGACGGCGCGAATTTTCTGGCGGTTCCATCCATTTTCGTCCGCATTATCAGAGGCAAGCAAGTACTCGGCCAGTTCAATGGCGTTTTCCACCCGTATGCAGCCCGAGCTGAACGCCCGGGTCTCGCGCTGAAACAAGCGCTGCTTGGGGGTATCGTGCAAATACAAGGCAAAGTCGTTGGCGAATTTGATTTTGACGCTGCCTAAACTGTTTTGTGGCCCGGGGTCCTGGCGCAGCTGATAAGGAAAATGGTCAGCATCGATTTTCGCCCAATCGATGCGCGATGGCGGGATTTCCGTGAGGCTGGCCTGGTGGTTTCTTAACTGTTGATTTTTAAAAACGCGAATGCCCACCGCTCGAAAAAAGTCGGGATTGCGCTGCTGCCGGGGGATGACATCATTGATGGCAATTTTGCGCGGGATATACCAATAGGGATTGAAGACGATACTTTGCACCGGGCCGGCCACCGCCGGGGTGGCGCGCTCGGGCGTGCCGGCGATGACCCGCATGACGGTTTTTACCCGGTTGTGTTCGACCACCACCAGTTCGTAACTCGCCGTATTCACCAGCAAATACCGCTCGCCCAGGTCCCGGGGCAGCCAGCGCCAGCGCTCCAGGTTCAACTGCATTTGCTCGATGCGCTCGCTCACCGGCACATTCATGGCCGAGCGGGTTTGCGGTCCCACCATGCCGTCCACATCGATACCATAACGCACTTGAAAATGCTCCACCGCAAGCTTCACGGTTTCATCAAACAACAGTGCATTTTCCACCGGCCCCATCAGCAAGTCGCCTTCGGCCTGCAAGCGCCGGCGGATGAGCGGTACTTGTTCATGGGAGTCCCAGATTTGCAATACCGGCCCCTCGGGAATACGCGGCCAGCCGCCGGCGGCTTGCAGATCCAGATAGTTCAGCAATGCGGCATGTAAACGCCGATAGCCTTCGTGCGGCGGTTGCAGGGATTCCAACGCTTTCGCAAAGTCATCGGCTTGCACGATGTTTTCCAGCCACGCCTTGGTATCCACCGGTGGTTGTTCGATGTGCCAGTTCAAATTCATGTCTTGCGGGGACAGCCGGCCGGTAAGCATATCGCCGATATAGCGTATTAACGACTTGGTCAGCAGCAACTCCACCCACAGCCGTTGCGATGCCAACTCGTCGTCGCAGTGACGTTCGAAAAAACAAATATTGTAGTCATCGGGATTAAGCCCCTGGGTTTGCGCTGATTTGATGGTTTGTATCATCACTTGGCCGCGGGTATTCAAGCCGGCATCGGTAAACCACACCGGCTGGAACCGCCGCTGAGTATAAAAACGGCGTAAATCCAG
>JASFMT010000458.1:0-3658 GCA_050117455.1 Gammaproteobacteria bacterium
ACCACGGGTGCCCCTAAAGGTGTATGCCTTACAGAAAATGTCCTCTGCGGCGTTGCCCGCTCGCTGTCGGAACTCACAACAGTTCAGGACAACGATAAACATGTCGCCCTGTTGCCGATGGCGGTATTGCTGGAAAACATCGCCGGTTTATATGTCTCTTTGTTACGCGGTGTGCCGTGCAGCCTGCCGTCATTGGGTGATCTTGGTATGGACGGGTCGCGGATGTCAGACCTGAGCAAGATGTTTGCGGTGATCAAGGAGCAGGAGGCCACCAGCATTATCTTGATACCCCAAATGCTGCAGGCATTGATCTTCGCCGTCAGCAACGGGCTTGAGTTAAACAGTCTACGTTTTGCCGCGGTAGGTGGCGCCAGTGTTTCGCCCGTGCTTCTGGAGCAGGCAGCCAATATGGGCTTGCCGGTATTCGAAGGTTACGGGTTGTCCGAATGTGCCTCCGTAGTGGCGGTCAATACACCGGAAGCGATACGCCGGGGCAGTGTCGGTAAGCCGTTACCGCACTTGAAAGTGGATATTGCCGCCGACAATGAAATTATGGTTAGCGGCCCGGTTTACGCGGGATATCTGGGTGACGCGTCGTATCAAGGCGAACGTACACTAGCGACCGGCGATTTGGGTTACCTGGATGACGACGGTTATCTCTATGTAAATGGCCGAAAGAAAAACGTGTTTATTACATCCTTTGGCCGCAACGTGTCACCGGAATGGATCGAGCGGGAAGTTCATGCGCAGCCCGCAATTGCACAGGCCGTGGTATTTGGTGAAAGCCGGCCCTGGAACACGGCGGTTGTCGTACCACGAAAAGGTGCTGCACTGTCAGACGTTAGCGCAGCAATTCGCATTGCCAACCGCGCATTACCCGATTACGCGCAGATCAGCGCGTGGATTCAGGCGGATGCGCCGTTTACCACAAGCAATAAACAATACACGGCGAATGGACGTCCTCGCCGTGAACATATATGGAATCATTATGCAGAAAGAATTAATCAACTTTATGAACCGGAATCGAAGCGTTATTCGGAGATATCACAATGAGTTTTTATGAAAGACTGGTAGCAGAGACAGGCGCGGACAGGGATCAATTGATCAATATTCCGTTTATTCAAAGGGGTGTCGCCGGTGACGTAACACTGGATGAATACATTGAATTTTTAGGTGAGGCCTATCATCACGTAAAGCACACCGTGCCGTTGTTGATGAGCTGCGGAAGCAAGTTATCCGAGTCCCAAAAATGGCTGCAGCCCGCCATTGGCGAATATATTGAAGAGGAAATGGGCCATGAAGAATGGATCCTCAACGATATTGAGCACTGTGGTGGCAACAAGGAAGCGGTCCGTCACGGACAACCGGCGATTGCGACAGAACTGATGGTCGCGTATGCCTATGACATGATTCATCGCGGTAACCCTGTTGGATTTTTCGGGATGGTATACGTGCTGGAAGGTACCAGTGTCGCGTTGGCAACGACGGCGGCGGAGGCAATTCAAAACAATCTGAAATTGCCGAAGAAAGCATTTACCTACTTAACCTCCCACGGATCGCTGGATATCAGTCACGTCGACTTTTTCGAGCAATTGATGAACCGTGTGGAAGACAGCACGGAGCAAGCGCAAATCATCCATTGCGCAAAAGTATTTTTTAAACTCTATGGCGATATTTTTCGTTCATTGGATCACGGTACAACCAAATCGGAGGTGAACTATGCAGTTGCGTAATAAACGCGTGGTATTAACCGGTGCATCAAGTGGTATCGGTACTGAGCTGGCGTATGAAGTGGCGGCTCGGGGCGCGCAATTACTGTTGGTAGGCCGGCGCCAGTCGCAACTGGCCAAGATAGCGCAGCAAATCGCCAATGCCGGCGGTACAGCGCATATTGTTGCGGCGGATATTACCACCAGCGAAGGCCGTACCGCCATCGTAACCGCTGCCAATCGATACTACGGTGGCTTGGATATATTGATCAATAACGCCGGGGTATCCGATTTTGCATCCTTTACCCACAGTGATCCGGTATTGATCGACAAGATCTATAAAACAAACGTAACGGCGCCGGTATTGCTGACGCAGGCATTATTGCCCCAAATGCTGGAACAGGGTAGCGGACGCATCGTCAACATGGGCTCCATTTTCGGATCGCTGGGATTTGCCTACTTTGCCGCATATTCGAGCAGTAAGTTTGCCATACGGGGTTTTTCCGAAGCTTTGCGTCGCGAGCTAAGTGGCACTGGTGTGGATGTTACCTACGTCGCACCGCGTGCTGTTAAAACTACCATAAACAGTGAAGCGGTTTACCGGATGGCAGAAGCGGTGAATATGAAAATGGACGAACCCACGGCGGTTGCAAAATGGATCATCCGCTGTATCGAAAAAGACAAAAAGGATGCTTACTACGGCGCTGCTGAAAGTTTCTTTGTGAAGCTAAATAGTCTTTTGCCGCGCGTTGTAGATAAGGGGCTGGGGAAACAAAACAAGGCAATGCGTGACTACGCTGAGCCGGCAAGTTAAATATGAAATTGAAAATGTTACAGGAGAAATTGAAATGTACTTATTTAAATCTAAGTTGATTGTTGGGTTGTTTTCGTTAATGCTGCTGGCTAGCGCCAGTGCATGGGCGGACCCGTCACAGGAAGTGATGGATGCCGTAAAAGATCTGCAGCACCGTTGGGAAAATATCAAGTACAACATGGCGGAAGACAAGCAGGAAGATGCTTTTGCCGAGCTGGCAAAGGAAGCCCGTAAGGTCAGTGAAAAGTATGCCGGACAGGCGGAGCCGCTGGTATGGGAAGGCATTATCCTGAGTACCTATGCCGGTGCCAAAGGCGGGCTGGGTGCGCTGAATATTGTCGAAGACGCTCGTGAACGTTTACAGCAGGCCGAGAAGATTGACCCCAATGCTTTGCAAGGATCCATCTACACATCTCTTGGCAGCCTCTATTATCAGGTTCCAGGCTGGCCCATTGGCTTCGGGAGCGACAAAAAAGCACGTAAATACCTGGAAAAGGCCGTACAGATGAATCCTGATGGAATCGATCCTAACTTCTTCTATGGTGATTTTCTGTATGAAGAAGGTGAATACGAACAGGCATTGCAGGTGTTAAACAAAGCAATGCAGGCACCGGCTCGACCGGGACGGGAACTGGCGGATTCTGGTCGTCGCAAGGAAGTTGCCGCCAAAATCGAGGACGTCAAACGCCAGTTGTAAGACCTGAGGTTTCTGGTCAATGACATAGACGGGGATATCAATGATATCCCCGTTTTTTTTGTCGGGTACATAGGGTTGGATTAATTCCCCACCGCAATATATAAAATAAAAAAGTTGAAAGTACCAAAAGAAAACCTTACAGGCGCTGAACCGGGATTTGTCGCTTTAATTACATTGAAAAATGTCAATGTAAATAACCTGTTTATATCTAAGATATTAACTATGCAAAAAGGGCCAACGTTTCCTAGCTCGGATATTGTCGTTTCCTCAAGCGGAACCGCAAAGTCAAGGTAACTCAACGGCGTCAAAAGGATAGTGAAGATGTCTGACAAAAAACAGGAACAGGTTATTCGTATTTATCCCGGTCCTCATCATTCGATGCCGTTGCATGGGTTGTACCTCAATCAGGAAATCGCGGTGGGGCACAAACGCTCGCAC